>NZ_JBFAAH010000005.1:0-220174 GCF_040639635.1 Promicromonospora sp. NPDC023805
TCCCGTGACTCGAGGGGATCGGTGACGCGGAGGGCGATCCGTGCACTGACGTTGGCACGGAGGTCCGGCCCGACCGTCGAGACAAGTCTCGACGAGCTCGACCACCGTCTTGCGTGCTCAGGCCTGGGCGAAGAACGTCCGCAGGTCCTGCACCACCAGCTCCGGAACCTCCAGGGCCGCGAAGTGGCCGCCCTTCGGGTACTCGGCCCAGTGCTCGATGCGCGCGTTGTCCCGCTCGGCGAACGCCCGGATGGTCTGGAAGTCGTCGGCGAAGACGGCAACGCCGATCCGGCCGGTGCTCACCACGGGCTCCGCGCCCGTACGCAGCTCGGTGTAGTGGTAGCGCACTGCCGTCGCGGAGGTGTTGGTGAGCCAGTAGAGGCTGGCCTGGGCGAGCACCTGGTCGCGGGAGACGAGGCTGGTGCCGTTGCCGAAGTTCTCGAACAGCTCGCTGTACGCGAGCTGTGCCACTGGCGAGTCGCTGAGCCCGGCGGCGATCGTCTGGGGCCGCGAGCCGTTCATCGCGTTGTACCCGCCCACGCTCTGGAACCACTGCATGTGTCCGAGGGCGGCGAACTCCTTGGGGCCGAACCCGTCCATCTCGCCCTCCGCGCCGGAGGGGAACGAGAAGAGCTGCAGCACGTGCGCGCCGAGGAAGCCCTCCGGGTCGAGGATCGCCAGCTCGCGCCCGATCATGGCACCGCCGTCGCTGCCGTGGATGCCGTAGGAGTCGTAGCCGAGCTGCCGCATCAGCGTGTCGAAGGTGCGGGCGACGCGGGCCATGGTCCAGCTCCCGCCGTCGGTCGGCTCGCTCAGCGGGGTGCTGAAGCCGAAACCGGGGGTGGACGGGACCACCACGTTGAACGCGTCCTCTGCCCGGCCGCCGTGCGCCACCGGGTCGGTGAGGGGCCCGATCATGTCGAGGAAGTCGAGGAACGAGCCCGGGTAGGTGTGGGAGAGGAGCAGGGCCGGCGCCCCCGGCTCTGCCGAGCGGACGTGGAGGAAGTGCACGTTCTGGCCGTCGATCTCGGTGATGAACTGCGGGAAGGAGTTGGCGCGCTCCTCGACCGCGCGCCAGTCGAACTCGGTCCGCCACTGCTCGACGGACTCGCGGAGGTACGACTCGGGCGTCCCGTAGTCCCACGAGTCGCCGGGGGCGGCCGGGGCGAACCGGGTGCGGGCGAGGCGGTCCGCGAGGTCGTCGAGGTCGGCCTGCGGGATCTCGATCCGGAAGGGGCGGATGTCGGCGGCGGTGTTGTCCTGGGTGTTCTGCGTGGTCTCCATGTCTCAGACATTACGAGCAGTTCAGGAACCGTTCGTTCCTCTATTCTCGTATTAGTGGAGTAACTTCTCGGACAAATTAGTGCCAGTTGGAAGGAGCCGCGATGAGCACGACGGCGGGGCGCCTGCTCGCCCTCCTCGGCCTGCTGCAGTCCCGCGCCGAGTGGTCGGGGGCCGAGCTCGCCGACCGGCTCGACATCACCGGCCGCACGGTGCGCAACGACGTCGCACGCCTGCGCGAGCTGGGTTACCCCGTCGACAGCGTGCGCGGGCCGGGTGGCCGGTACCGGCTGGGCATCGGCGGCAAGCTCCCCCCGCTGGTGCTCGACGACGACGAGGCGGTCGCGATGGCGGTCGGCCTGCGCTCCGCCAGCGCTGTCGCGGGCATCGAGGAGAGCAGCGCCCGGGCGCTCGGCAAGCTCGAGCACGTGCTGCCCGACCGGCTGCGTCGCCAGGTGGCCGCGCTGCGGGACGCCACGAGCGCCGGACCGGTGAACACGAGCAGCAACGTCGAGGACCCCGCCGTCGACCCCGGGCTGCTCACCGAGCTGGCCGCCGCTATCCGCGACCATCAGGGCCTGCGCTGCTGGTACCGCGAGGCACCACGCGAGATCGAGCCGGCGCGGCTCGTGGCCTGGCAGCGCCGGTGGTACCTGGTGGGGCGCGACGTCGGCTCGGGTCAGTGGCAGCAGTTCCGCGTGGACTGGCTGGAGCTGCGCACACCGGGCGGACGGCGGTTCGTCCCCACCGACCCGCCCTTCGACCTGACCGAGTTCGTGGTTCGCGAGGTGGCCCGGACGGGTTGGGCGGTGCACGCCCGGGTCCTGGTGCACGCGCCTGCCGACGGCGTGCTCGCCCGGATCAACCCTGCAGTGGGCACCGTCGAGCCGGTGGACGACAAGACCTGCGTGCTGGTCACGGGCGGCGACAGCATCGAGACGGTGGCCGTGTGGATCGGGATGCTCGGTCTCGACTTCACGGTGCGGGAGCCGCAAGGCCTGGTCGACCACCTGGCGGCGCTGTCCCGGCGCTACGCGGCGGCGATCGGCGGTTGAACCGGCTCAGCCGCGCGTGGCGCGGCCCTGCTCGATGACGGTGGTGAGCCGGTCGCGGGTCTCTGCCAGCTCGCGCATGCGCTCGTCGATCCGGTCGCGCTCGGTGGCGAGCAGCTCGAGCATGCTCGTCGAGGCCATGCCCGAGTCCATGCACGGCATGATGTCGCGCACCGCCTTGCTGTTGAGACCGGCGGCGTACAGCAGCTGGATCAGCCGGACGCGGTCGACGGCGTCCTCCGTGTAGTAGCGCTGGTCCGAGGGGGAGCGCTCCGAGGTCAGCAGGCCCTGCTCCTCGTAGTAGCGCAGCGCGCGGACGCTCACGCCGGCCTGTCCGGCGAGCTCGCCGATCCGCATCATCTCGCCGGTCCGCGCCATCGTGTGCCCCCATGCCATGTGCCTCAGCCAGTGCCTCAGCCAGTGCCTCAGCCAGTGCCTGTGCCTCTGACGTCAGTGTCAGATCTTACGGTGCAGATCCCCACACAGCGTCCGCGCTCATCTGTGACCGCGGGTGCGCTCATCTGTTAATCTGGCCGGACGTTCAACGGAGTCTGAAGGGCGGCGGAGGAGCACGATGACGGCACTCGACGAAGAGACCGTGGGCGGCCTGGCGGCGTCCGCGCCGAGCGGCGCGGAGCTGGTGGTCCCCACCTACGACCGGTCCCGGCTGACCACCGGGATCGTCCATCTCGGGGTGGGCGGCTTCCACCGGGCGCACCAGGCGATGTACCTGGACCGGCTCATGTCCGAGGGCAAGGCGCTCGACTGGGCGGTCTGCGGCGTCGGCGTGCTGCCCAGCGACGTCCGGATGCGCGACGCGCTCGCCGCGCAGGACGGCCTCTACACGATGGTGCTCAAGCACCCGGACGGACGCCTGGAGGCGCGCGTCATCGGGTCGATCAAGGAGTACCTGCTGGCGCCCGACGACCCGGAGGCCGTGCTCGAGAAGATGGCCTCGCCCGAGGTGCGCATCGTCTCGCTCACGGTCACCGAGGGTGGGTACAACATCCACCACGTGACCGGCGAGTTCGACCTGGACAACCCGGCGGTCGCCGCCGACCTGGCCGACGGCGCCGTCCCCACGACGACGTTCGGGCTGGTCACCGAGGCCCTGCGCCGCCGGCGGGACCGGGGAGTGCCGCCGTTCACCGTGATGAGCTGCGACAACATCCAGGGCAACGGCGAGGTCGCGCGGCGCGCGTTCACTACGTTCGCCCGCGCCAAGGACGCGGACCTCGCGGCCTGGATCGAGGAGAACGTCGCGTTCCCGAGCTCCATGGTCGACCGGATCACGCCGGTCACCACGGACGCCGACCGCACGCTGGTGGCCGAGCGCTTCGGCATCGACGACGCCTGGCCCGTGGTGGCCGAGCCGTTCGAGCAGTGGGCGCTCGAGGACAGCTTTCCCACGGGGCGGCCCCCGTTCGAGGACGCCGGCGTGCAGGTGGTGTCCGACGTCGAACCGTACGAGCTCATGAAGCTGCGCCTGCTCAACGCGAGCCACCAGGCGCTGTGCTACGTCGGCTACCTGTCCGGTTACCGGTACGCGCACGAGGTGGCGGGCGAGGAGATGTTCGCCCGGTTCCTGCTCGGCTACATGGACGACGAGGGGACGCCGACGCTCGAACCCGTGCCCGGCATCGACCTCGACCTGTACAAGCGCACGCTCATCGAGCGCTTCGCCAACCCGCACGTGGCCGACACCCTCGCGCGGCTGTGCGCCGAGTCGTCGGACCGCATCCCGAAGTGGCTGCTGCCCGTGGTCCGGTACCACCTCGCCAACGACGGGCCGATCGAGCACGCGGCGCTCGTCGTCGCGTCCTGGGCCCGGTACGACGAGGGTGTGGACGAGGCCGGCGAGCCCATCGAGATAGTCGACAGGCTCGCCGACCGGCTGCACCAGGCGGCGCTCGCGCAGCGGACCGACCCGCTCGCGTTCCTCCGCGACCGCGAGGTGTTCGGCGACCTGGTCGACGACGGGCGGTTCACGGCCGCCTACACGGCCGCGCTGTCGTCCCTGCACGAGAAGGGCGCCCGCGCCACGGTCGAGGCACTGGTCTCCCGGACCTAGGGGTCAGCCGAGCAGGGACTCGAGGGCCGTGGCTGCCGCGTCGTCCATCACCAGGGTGTTGGCGATGCCGCCGCGTACCGCGGCCACCAGGCCCGGTGCGACGGCGGCGCCGTAGCCGATCGCGATCACCTGCGGCGTCGCGGCGAGCTGTTCGAGCGTCACGCCCACCACACGCTCGTCGAGGCTGGTGCGGACGGGGCGGCCCTCGGCGTCGAACAGGCGGCCCGAGCACTCGGCGATGACTCCCGCCTTGGTGGCCGCCTGCTGCTCCTCGGTGCTGATCTGCGGGAACACCGTGGAGGTGCGTTCGGACCAGTGGCCGATCGCGACGACCGCGACGTCCAGGTGGTCGGCCCGCGCCAGCGCGTCGGCGATCTCCGGCTGCCGGCGCATGCCCGCGGCGGTGGCGGCGTCTGCCACGAGGAGCGGCGACCAGACCGGCCACGTCCGCACGCCGGGCATCTGGGCGAACGTGCTGATGAGTGCCAACGAGTTGCCGCTGCCCTCGACGGGCAGCGCCCCGACGAGCTGGACGACGTCGCACTGCGGCAGCCGGCCGATGTGCCGCACCGCAGCCTCTACCGTGCGCGACCACGAGACGCCGACCGTCGCGCCCTCGGCGATGTGCTCGCGCGCGGTGCGGGCGAGCTCGACCGCGACGTTCTCCCGGGTGGCCGCGGTGTTCTCGCCGCTGGCGGCGATGAGGATCTCGCGCAGCCCGAGGTGTGCGGCGAGGCGGGCGCCGCGTTCGCCGTCGGCCCGGGGCGGCGTGATCTCTATGCGGACCACTCCCTCGTCCCGGGCCTGCGCGAGCAGGCGCGCCACCTGGAAGCGGGAGATGCCGCGGTGGCGCGCGATCTCCACCTTCGACTTGCCGTCGAGGTAGTAGTCGGTGCTCACCTCGACCATGAGGTTCGAGATGAGGTTCGAATCGGGATGGGTCACCTGCGTCCTCACTCCCGCAGGCGTCAGCGGGGAACATTTGAGCGACTGTCGGGGGAGGCCTTGCTCACCTGAGCATACCGAACTACGCTGCGGATGCAGATGAGCAAGTCATGGTCTCAAATGAGCGCGGCATGGATGCCGTGCCGACCAAGAGGGCGAGGAGAGGACGAGGATGTTCCGACCTCCGAGGGGTACTTCGGTGCGAGCGAGGCTGACGGCCGCCACGGCCGCCGTCGCGCTGGCCCTGACCGGCTGCGCCGGGGCGGGCGCCGTGAGCGGCGGTGACGGCGAGCAGATAGTCGTGGCCATCGTGTCCAACCCGCAGATGCAGGACGCGATCTCGCTGCAGGACGAGTTCCGCGCCGCCCACCCGGGCGTCGACGTGCGGTTCGTGTCGCTGCCCGAGAACGAGGCCCGCGCCAAGATCACGGCGTCGGTGGCGACCGGCGGCGGTGAGTTCGACGTCGTCATGATCTCCAACTACGAGACGCCCATGTGGGCAGAGAACGGCTGGATCGAGAACCTGCAGCCGTATATCGAGGCCACCGACGGGTACGACGCCGAGGACTTCGTCCCCAGCGTCCGCGAGGCCCTCTCGCACGACGGCGACATGTACTCGGTGCCGTTCTACGGGGAGTCGTCGTTCCTGGCCTACCGCACCGACCTGTTCGAGCAGGCGGGCCTCGAGATGCCCGCGAACCCGACGTGGGACGAGGTGCGCGAGCTGGCGGCCGAGCTGAACGCTCCCGAGGAGGACTTCTCCGGCATCTGCCTGCGCGGCCTGGCCGGCTGGGGCGAGGTGATGGCCCCGATGACCACCGCTATCAACACGTTCGGCGGCGGCTGGTTCGACGAGGACTGGAACGCCACGCTCGACTCCCCGGAGTCCCGTGAGGCCATCGAGACCTACATCGACACGCTGCAGACCTCCGGCCAGCCGGGCGCCGCGACGTCCGGCTTCGGCGACTGCCTCACCCGCTTCGCCCAGGGCCAGTCGGCCATGTGGTACGACGCGACCTCCATGGTCTCCTCGGTCGAGGACCCCGCGTCGTCGACGGTGGCGGGCAAGGTGGGCTACGCCCCCGCACCTGTCGCCGAGACCGAGTCGGCGGGCTGGCTCTACAGCTGGTCGCTGGCTATCCCGTCGACGAGCGAGCACAAGGACGCCGCCTGGGACTTCGTCTCCTGGATGACGGACAAGGAGTACATCAAGCTGGTCGGCAACCAGATCGGCTGGGAGCGGGTGCCGCCGGGCAGCCGGCTGTCCACCTACGAGCTCCCGGAGTACGCGGAGGTCTCCGAGGCCTACGCGGAGGCCACGCTCGACTCGATGAACGGGGCAACGCAGCAGGGCGCGATGACCCACGAGGTGCCGTACCCCGGCATCCAGTTCGTCGGGATACCCGAGTTCCAGGACCTCGGCACACGTGTGGGCCAGCAGATGTCCGCCGCGATCGCCGGGCAGATCTCCGTGGACGAGGCCATCGCGCAGTCCCAGCGGTACGCCGAGACGGTGGCGGAGACCTACCAGGCAGAGGAGGGGCAATGAGCACCTCGACCATCGACCGGCTCGAAGGCTCGCGCCGGGCGGCGCGCAGCGAGGCGTCGTCGCGGCCGATCAGCCGTGCGGAGGCCTGGCGCCGTCGTGGCCCGCTGCTGCCCGCGCTGATCTTCACGGTCATCGTCACGCAGCTGCCGTTCCTGCTGACCATCTGGTACTCGCTGCACTCGCGGAACCTGCTGCGGCCCGAGTCCGACCTGTTCGTGGGCCTGGGGAACTACCTCGACATCGCGCGCGACTCGACGTTCCGCCAGACCGCGCTGAACTCGGTGGTCATCACCCTCGGCTGCGTGCTGGTCGCGATGGTCCTCGGAATCGTGCTCGCGCTGCTGCTGGACCGCCCGTTCCTCGGGCGCGGCGTGGCGCGCACCATGCTCATCACGCCGTTCCTGGTGATGCCCGTGGCGACGTCGGTGCTCTGGTCCATCGCGCTGCTGAACCCGACGTACGGCCTGTTCAACTGGGCCCTCGGCCTGTTCGGCATCGAGGCGGTCGACTGGACGTCGACCTACCCCGTGATCGCGATCCTGATGGCCCTGGTGTGGCAGTGGACGCCGTTCATGATGCTGCTCGTGCTCGCCGGCCTGCAGGCCCAGCCGAAGGACGTGCTCGAGGCGGCCTCCGTCGACGGCGCGGGCACGTGGCTCACCTTCCGGCTGATCACGCTGCCGCACCTGCGCCGGTACATCGAGCTGGGCGTGCTGCTCGGGATCATCTACGTGGTCAACACGTTCGACCAGATCTACCTGATGACGGCGGGCGGGCCGGGTACGGCCAGCGCCAACCTGCCGTTCTACATCTACCAGCGTGCGTTCCTCGGGTTCGACGTCGGACAGGCCGCCGCCATGGGTGTCGTCGTCGTGATCGCCACGATCATCGTGGCCTCCGCCGCGCTGCGCCTGATCTTCCGCAGCTTCGAAGTGAAGGAGTGACCATGTCTGTCGCTACTCCCGTGGCCACCTCGCGCACGTCCGATGCCCGGCGCGAGACGAAGCGCCGCGTCTCCGGTGGCTTCCTGACCACTCTCACCTGGCTGCTCGCCATCGGGTTCTTCTTCCCGGTCGCCTGGATGGCAATGACGGCGTTCAAGCAGGAGAACCAGGCTGCCTCCGACCCGCCGACGTGGTTCTTCACGCCGACCCTCGACCAGTTCCGGGCGGTGCTCGAGGGCGGCACGATGGTCTACGTGGGCAACTCGGTGATCGCTACCGGAATCTCCACGGTCCTGGTGCTGCTGCTCGGCGTGCCGGCTGCGTACGCGCTCTCGATCCGGCCCGTGCAGAAGGTCAGCGACGTGCTGTTCTTCTTCATCTCCACCAAGATGCTCCCGGTGGTGGCCGTGATCGTGCCCATCTACGTGATCGCCGGCCAGCTCAAGGTGCTCGACAACATCTGGACCCTCGTGGTGCTGTACACCGCGATGAACCTGCCGATCGCGGTATGGATGATGCGGTCGTTCTTCATCGAGGTGCCCGGCGAGGTGCTCGAGGCGGCGTCGATAGACGGTGCGGGCCTGATGCGCACCATGCGGTCCGTGCTGCTGCCGATGGTGGCGCCCGGCATCGCGGCGACGGCGCTCATCTGCGTGATCTTCGCCTGGAACGAGTTCTTCTTCGCGCTCAACCTGACGGCGTCCCAGGCGGCGACCGTGCCGGTGCTCATCGTGTCGACCATGACGAGCGAGGGCCTGTTCCTCGCCCGGCTCAGCGCGGCGGCCCTCCTGGCGTCGCTTCCCGTGATCCTGGCGGGCTGGATCGCCCAGAAGCAGCTGGTCCGCGGCCTGTCGATGGGCGCGATCAAGTAGCCCTGGCCAGATTTCACCCGGAATTTACGCAATTTGACCCAAGTTGGGGGGTTCGCGTGGAAGTGTGACCGGCGCACCGTCGCCCGCAGGGGGTCGCGGGCCGATTCACACGGAGGACGACGATGCGCACACGTCTCGGACGGGCTTGGGGGAGCGGACTCTCCGCACTCGTTGTTGCTGCCGGAGTGCTGGTGGCGCCGGGCGCCGTCGCGCAGGAGGACGCCACGCAGACCGTGGCCGCCATCCCGGCCGGTTACTACGACGGCACAGCGGGCCTCTCGGGCGAGGCCCTGAAGTCCGAGCTCAACGACATCATCAGCCCGAGCACCCGGCTGTCGTACAGCCAGGTGTGGACCGCGCTGATGGTCACAGACCAGGACCCCGCCAACTCCAACAACGTGATCCTGCTGTACGGCGGCCAGTCGCGTGCGAAGAGCCTCAACGGCGGCGACGTCGGCGACTGGAACCGTGAGCACGTGTGGGCCCAGTCGCACGGCAACTTCGGCACGGCGGCCGGCATCGGCACCGACCTGCACCACCTGCGGCCCGAGGACGTGCAGGTGAACGGCATCCGCGGCAACAAGGACTTCGACAACGGCGGCAGCGCCGTCAGCGGTGCGCCGGGAAGCCTCACCGACTCGAACTCCTTCGAGCCCCGCGACGCGGTCAAGGGCGACGTCGCGCGCATGATCCTCTACATGGCGGTGCGCTACGAGGGCGAGGAGGGCTTCGTCGACCTGGAGACCAACGACTCGGTCACCAACGGGTCGGTCCCGTTCCACGGCAGGCTCTCGGTGCTGCTGGACTGGAACAACGAGGACCCGGTGTCGGCGTTCGAGGCCAACCGGAACGACGTCATCTACGAGGACTACCAGGGCAACCGCAACCCGTTCATCGACCACCCGGAGTGGGCGGACGCGATCTGGGGCTGACCCTCGCCTGACGTGCCCGGCCCCGGTGACGCCGTCGTGCCATCGGGGCCGGGTACGTCGGCGTGTCGGGACGTCTCCAGCTGGCGATAAGTTCACGCCCTCGGCGTATGGCCGGAGCCCGCTGCGCTCACTACTCTGGAGAAGAAGGCTTGCCACCGTTCCGCGCAGGCAGGGCACCGGGCAGGCGACTCGCTCTGAGGGCCGGAGGGTCAGCGTGTCGAACGAACACAAGTCAGCCGAGCGCAAGTCAGAGCCGCGGGTCCCGCCGCGGTGGTTCGTCCGCACCGTGTGGGGGCTGCATCGCGGCCTGTACCGGATCACGGCGGGCCGGGTAGGGCTCCGCGAGCCGCGCGGACGCAGCTGGGGAACGCTGCGCCTGACGACCACCGGGCGCAGCACCGGGTGCGAGCACAGCGTGATCCTCGCGTACGTCGAGGACGGCCCCGACCTCGTCTGCCTGGCGATGAACGGCTGGGCCGACGGCGAACCGTCCTGGTGGCTCAACCTGCAGGTGCACGCCGAGGCAACGGTGGACCTGGCCGACGGGTCCCGGTTCGTGCAGGCGCACGCCGCGCAGGGCATCGAGAGGGAGCACCTCTGGGCCAGGTGGCAGGAGGTCGACGCGAACCTGGACGCCTACGCAGCGCTCCGGTCGTCCGAGACCGCGGTGGTCGTCCTGCGACCGCGGCCCGAGCCCCGGCGGTTGTCATAGCGTCGCGGTCGCTACCGGCTCCTCCTGTCCGTCGACGGTGATCTCGATGCGGTCGACCTCGGTCAGCGGTACCGACGACGACGCGTCCAGGTCCGTCGCCGTACCGCCCGACCACGACCAGGTCCCCGCAACGGTGCGCGCTCCGTCCTGGCCGACCAGCACGAGCTCGAACATGACCGGCTCCGGCGGCGTGTAGTCGGGATCCGGCTGCTCCCCGGGCTCGGGTGGGTAGTGGCAGCTCCACTCGAGGCTCGTACCCCAGTCGGTGGGTGTGACGACCAGCTCGGCGCGCATCCTGGCGTCGCCCACCGGGAGCAGCTCGATGGTGCGCGCACTGGCCACGGTGGCCGACGTCCGCGCCGTGGACACAGCGTCCGGCGGCCCGAACAGGCCGTTGTCGGCGAGCGTCGAACCGCCGACCGCTCCGGCGACCACCAGGGCCGCCGCCGCGACCGCCAGCAGCGACCGGCGTCGGGTGCGGGACCTGCGGGCCGCGCCGGCGAGGCTCGTGATCGAGACCACTGGCGCGAGCTCGGGTTCGACGTCGTACGGGACCGGCCCGCCGTCGTCGGGCAGACCTGCCGCGGGTACCTCGGCGACGAGCGCCTCCGCGTGCCCCGCCGTCAGCGTGCTGAGCAGGCCTGGCATGCCGGCGAGCTCGGCGACGGCGGCGCGGCACGTGGCGCACTCGGCAAGATGCCGCTCGTAGACGCGCCGGTCGCTCGGGCTCAGGGCACCGAGCACGTACGCCGCGTCCCACTCGGCGTACTGGTCGCCGCCGTGTCCTCCCTCTGCCGGGATCATGAGGTAACTCCTTTCTCCTGCAGGGCCAGGCGCAGCGCGCGCAGCCCGTAGTGCAGACGCGACTTCACGGTGCCGGGCGCGATGCCCAGCTCGGTCGCGAGCTCGGCCACCGAGCGGCCGCCGTAGTAGGCGCCCACGACGACCGCTCGGTGCGCCGGCGAGAGTGACACCAGCGCGTCGGCGACGAGCCACGAGTCGAGCACGGCCTGGGTCGTGTCCCGTTCCTCGCGGTCCGGAACGTGACCCGTGGCCCGCTCGCGGGTGCGCCGGGCGCTGCGGAGGTGGTCGACCGAGAGGTTGCGCGCGACCGTGAACAGCCACGCGCGCACCGATTCCTCCGAGCGTTCGAGGACCTCGGGGTGCCGCCACGCGCGCAGCAGGGTCTCCTGCACGACGTCGCGCGCCTCCTCCTCGTCGCCCGTGCGGCGCACGACGTACCGGTACAGCGCACCGGCGTGCGTGTCGTGCACCGCGGCGAGGAGCTGGTCCTCGGCGCCCGCGGGCGGGTCACCTGTGGTCACGGTCCCGTCGCCTCCGGGTGTCGGTTACTGTCCGGGCTGCAGCTGCAGCGAGAACTCGATGCTGCCCTCATTTTCCACCGTCACGAACCCGAGCGACGGGGCTTCGACGTCGAAGTCGGCAAACGTGATCGGGATGCTGCCGATGACCTGCACGGGGTCGCCGCTGGTCGCGTCGCCCGCGACCTCCGCCTCGAACGTGGCGGACTGCGTGACGCCGTGGACGGTGAGGTCGCCCGTGAGCTCGACCGCGGTGGCGCCCTCTTCGATCGCCGCCGGCTCGGTGAGCTCGAACGTCGCGGTGGGGAACTCGCCGACCTGCAGCGCGGTGTCGCGGAAGTAGGCGTCACGGGGTGCCTCGTCGGTCGCCACGCTCGCCATGTCCACCTCGATGCTCGCCTCGGTGATGGAGCCGTCGGCCACCGTCACCGTGCCGGTCACGTCCTCGGTGCGCCCCGTGACGGTCACGTCCTCGCCGTTCAGCACCTCGTCGAGACGGTACCCGGCGAACGACCCGTCGCTGACGGTCCACGCGCCGGCAGCCGCCTCGGCGTCGGGCAGCGGGACTGCAGACGTCTCCAGGCTCGGCGCGTCGTCCGCCGCCTGGTTCGCCCAGTCCGCGTACAGGCCCGGCCCGAAGATCGCCGCAGCCCCTCCGACCACGACTATCGCCGCACCGACACCGACCGCAACCTTTGTCCCTCTGCGCACGTCCGCCCCTCTCGTTCACAGGCCGACCCGTTGCCGGCCTCTGCCCCTACTACGGGTGAAAGAGGCGATCGGTTCAATCGGGTTCGAAACTGGGGTTGGCCGGGCGGGTCGGGTCAGAGCGAGACCTTGTCGTGGCGGGCGATGCCGAACGTGCAGTGCGGGTAGCGGAGGCCGGAGAAGTACATGTTCGTGTGGGCGATGATCTGCTCGCCGGTGATCCGCACCCCGTCCCACTCGGTGTCCCTGGTGGTGTGACCGTCGCTCACGAGCGTAACGTCGTAGCCGAGCGCAGCGGCCCGCTGCGTGGTGGTCCGCACGCAGAAGTCGGACTGTGCGCCGACGACGACCAGGCGGGTGGCGCCGAGCGAGTCCAGCACGTCGCGGAGATCGGTGTCGGCGAACGAGTCGCGGTACGCCTTGTGGACGAGGGCCTCGCCGGGCTGCGGGGTCAGGCCGTCGGCGAGGGCCCAACCGGGAGTGTCCCGCTCGAGGCGGGGCTCGTGGTGCTGGACCCAGACGACGGCCGCACCCGTGGCTCGGGCGCGCTCGACGAGGGCGGCGGAACGGGCGACGACGCCGTCGGCGTCGAAGCAGCCGCGGACGACGTCGACCTGCAGGTCGATGACGAGGACGACAGAGATCACAGGTACTGGGCCTTTCTGGAGGGGCCGGTACGGGCCGACATGAACACCTGCTCGGCGAAGTGTGTTGCTGTGAGTAGACACTGTCCACTCACAGCAACACGCCTCGTCCGCTGTGGTCTTGCTTCGGAGCGCCTGGCAACGGATCGTCGTCGGCCACGACACGTTCGCGGCGAATAAAATGGGCGGATGCGGATCGGGAGCGTTGAGGACCTGTTCGACGAGCTGGACCGGGTGGTCGCCGAGAGCCGCCGAGGGGACGTGACGAGGGATGCGGCCGACTACTGGACCGCCATGCTCACGCGCGAAGGGCATCCGCTCAACTCCCGCCTCCCGGACGAACCGCTCGTCGACTGGCACGGCCGCGGCCTGCTCGGCGATCTCGACGGCGCCCGGGTGCTCGACGTGGGCTGCGGCAACGGGCGCAACGGTGCGTGGCTCGCGGAGCGGGGCGCCGACGTCGTCGGGGTGGACCTTGCCGCGCCCCTGCTCGACGCCGTCCGGCCCGACCTCCCGGCGTCGATGACGGTGACCGCCCTCGACGTGCTGCGCGACCCGCTGCCGGCCGGGCCGTTCGACGTCGTCTACGACTCCGGATGCTTTCACCACCTGGCGCCGCACCGGCGCATCACCTACCGCGAGCGGATCCTGCCGCTGCTCGCACCCGGCGGGCGCTACGCGGTGGTGGCGTTCGCCCAGGAGAGTCAGCCGAGCCCTCCCGACCGCGAGGTGCTGACGAGCGGCGACCTCGGCGGCGGGATGTCGTTCCTGCTCGGGGACCTGGAGCGGATCTTCGCGCCGCTGCGTCCCGTCGAGGTGCGCCCGGCGCGCGACGACGTCCCGGGAACCTTCGGGGCGGAGTTCCTGAACGCGGGGCTGTTCGAGGCGTGACAACGGCTCGGGGTCCGACGGCGGCCGACGACGGCGCCGCCTGACGGGCCGGCCTAAGCGGCCGGCTCCGCGTACAGGCGCTCCCTGAGCTCGACGAGCTGCTCGGCCGACTCGTCCGGGCTGATCCCGTCCGTGTAGACCGTGGCGGCGGCGACCTCGGCGGCCAGCGGGTCCGCCACCCATTCGGCGATCCAGTCGTGGCCCTCGATGATCCAGTCCTTCCCACGACTCGCTATCGCACGCTCGCGCAGCACCGCTACGGAACGCACCGGGTCAGGGCTGGGCACCAGGTGGACGACGTCGGGCACCGGCGCCAGCGCCCGGCGCACCTGATCGGCGTACTCGGGCCTGGTGAAGCTGGTGTAGCCGGCGCCGAAGGCGATGACCGTGTCCGGGTGGTCCGGCACGGCGCGCTCCACCGCGTGCGCACGGGCGGGCTCCCACTCGCGTTCCGCGGCCACCCAGCCGACCGCCTCGTCCCGTTCGAGGAGCCGGTCCAGGTCCCAGCCGACCTCCGCGCAATAGGACCAGGCGATGTCGTCGAGGTCGACGAACGGGTGCCCGAGGCGCTGTGCGACAAGAGCGCCGAGCGTGGACTTTCCCGCCGCGAGCGGGCCTACGAGGATCATGGACGGCGCTCCCTGGTGAACGGGCGAAATGCCGCCCATTATTGCCCACCGTGCCGAGGCGGCCGCTGTTCGTCGGCCGAGGGGGACCGTAAAGTCCGCACATGCTTCGTACCCGATCAATCGTCAGGGGAGTACTCGCGCTCGCAGCGATCGCTGCGGTGGCACTGGCGCTACCGCTGTTGTCGCTGGCTCTCGACGAGGGCGCGATACCTCCCGCGTCGGCTCTCCCCGCGCTGCCCGAGGGCGCCCGGGTGACCGGTGAGGACATGGGCTGCGGCTCGGGAGGGTGCTGGTTGGAGCTGACGGTTGACGCTCCACAGGGGATGACGGACAAGGAGCTGAAGGCCGAGGTGCTGCCCGACGGTTATGAGTGCGCTTTTCAGGGCGTGTTCGATCTGCGGCGAGTGTGCTCGTGGCCGATGGACACCGAGGCCGGATCGGTGCAGGTCAGCCTGCAATACGAGCGATGGGTGCACTAGGCGTATATGCGACGTGGTTGGCCTGCGGCCCTGACTCGGCGTACCGGGTACGGCGAGTCAGGGCCGCAGGCCAACCAAGTCGCTGACTCGCGGGGAATCGTAAGTCAGGGCCGGCGGAACTCCGCGCGCCAGACCCTGGCGCGGCCGGGCGCGCCCGGGACCTTGAGCTCCTCGATCAGCACGGGCGACAGGCCGTCCTTGCCGAACGCCTCGATCTCCGGCCGGGTCAACGGCCAGGGCGCCGGGTGCGGGTCGTCCCGGTCCCACGGCATCGTGACGTCGCCGTCCTTCGCGGACGCCCAGAGCCGCTCGAACCAGCCGGTCGGGTCGGACGCGTCGGCGTTGCCGAGCCGCGCGGTCTCGGACTGCCAGGAACGGGGTTCGGTCACGGCATCGACCCTAGTCAGGCGGCAGGTTTGCGCACAAGGTACCCCTCGCTAGCGACCGGAGGCGGGCGCCGGCCGGTGGTGGTCGAGGTAGTTCTGCGCGGTGGTGAGGCTGGTCAGGTCGGGCATGCGGTCGAGGTAGACGAGGCCGTCGAGGTGGTCGATCTCGTGCTGGACGACGCGGGCGGTGTAGCCCGTGAACTCCGTGGTGACGGTCTCGCCGGTCGCAGTGGTGCACCGCACGGTGATGCGCTCGGCCCGGGCCGTCAGGCCCAGGTAGCCGGGCACGCTGAAACAGCCTTCCCAGTCGAGGACCGTCGCCTCGGAGCGTTCGACGACGACGGGGTTGAGCAGCTGGATCAGGCCCGTCTCGGGCCGGTCGGGAAAGACGTCGGTCCTCCTGACCTCGACGATCGCGGCTCTGACCGATACGCCGATCTGCGGTGCCGCGAGGCCCGCGCCGTTGAGCTCGCGGAGGCGGGTGACCAGTGTCGCCAGCAGGTCTCCGGCGTCGGCCGCCTCGATCGTCGCCGTGGGCGCCTTGAGGCGCGGGTCGCCGAGCATGACGACGTCGTCGGTGGAACTGCTCATGGATGGTCCCGTTCTTAGGTGACGTCGAAAAAAGTCTCCGGTCGCCCGAGGAACCTCTTCCACAGGGCGACCGACTCCAGCTCTTCCCACCTGCGCTCGGTGATGCCGTGCTCCGTCATCTCGAGGATCTGTGCACCGGGCAGCGCGGCGACCATCGGCGAGTGCGTCGCGTAGATGACCTGTGTCGCGTGCTCGTCCGCGACGTCCTGCAGCCGGTACAGCAGCTGGAGGGTCGACGCGAACGACAGCGGACCCTCGGCCTCGTCCAGGAGGTAGAGGCCTGGCCCGTCGAACCGCCCGAGGATCGCCTGGAGGTAGGACTCACCATGGCTGACCTCCCAGGACGGCTTGTCGCCGTACCCGGGCATCCCTGCGCCGGTCATGTACTCGAGCATCCCGAACGCGGTCTCCGCCCGCAGGTAGAAGCCCTTCGCGTTGCGGTGGGTCATCCCCGAACCGGCACGGGTGCGATCCAGCATGATCGCCTCGCCCAGCGGGCTCATCTCCATGGCGCTGGCGTACTTCCGGCCGCCGTGCCCGCCGCGGACGTCGAGCCCGTATCCCTCGGCGATCGCCTCCAGCAGGGTGGACTTGCCGCTCCCGTTGGCACCGACGAGGACCACGATGCTGCTGTGCAGACGGACCCCCTGAGCAGCCAGGTCAGCGATCGCGGGTATGTTCCACGGCCATGCGCCGTCCTCGACGGCGGCGGGCTTGACGCGGACTCGCTCGATCAGCACGGAGTCAGCGTAACGAGAACTGGCTCGCCTCCAGCAGCACGTCGACCAGCCGCTCGGCGGCGTCCGGGCGTCCGTGCTCGCGGGCGGCCTGGGACATCCGCTCGCGCCGTCCGGCGTCGGAGAGCAGCGGCCTGAGCGCCGCCCGGAGGTCCCTCTCGTGGACCTCGCCCTCCAGGGTGATGGCTGCTCCCAGATCCTGGAGCCGGTGGGCGTTGTGCGCCTGCTCGTTCCCGGCCGCCGAGGCGAGCGGAATCAGGACGGAAGGCTTGCCGAGCGCCGTGAGCTCCGCGATGGTGCCGGCTCCGCTCCGGGAGACGACGACGTCGGCGAGGGCGAGCACGTCCGGCAGCTCGGCGCCGACGAACCCCATGACGCGGTAGCGGGCGGCCTGCTCGGCGGGGAGGTCGGCGGTGCGTTCGAACATGTCCTGGAGGTTGTTCGGCCCGCACTGGTGGATCACGTTCGCGTGCTGGAGGAGCCAGGGCAGCGTCTCGGTGACTACCGTGTTGATCTGGACCGCTCCCTGCGCCCCGCCCGTCACGTACAGGACCGGAAGGTCCGGGTCGAACGAGTCAAGGCCCAGTGCGTCGACGGCCTTGAGCGGCTCCCCGGCCAGCACCTCGGCACGGACCGGGTTACCGGTCACGACTGCCCGCTCGCGCACGCCTTCCGGCAGCAGCTCGAGCGTGGACGGCGAGGACACCGCCACGCGGGTGGCCCGCTTGGCCAGCAGCCGGTTGGCGAGCCCGAGCCGCACGGTCTGCTCGTGCACCACGAGCGGACGGCGGAGCAGGCCCGCGGCGAGCCCGATCGGGACCGCGACATAACCGCCGGTGGACAGGATCACGTCCGGCTTGAAGTCGGCCACGATCGACCTGGCTTGCGCGACGCCGAGCGGGACGCGCGCCATGTCCTTCATGTTGGCCGCCGTCAGCATGCCCAGCGGGTTGCTCGACCGGCGGATCTTGCCCGTGGCCACCGGCACGAAGCGGATGCCCTCGGACTCCGTCACCTTGGCCTCCAGCCCATCGGGAGAACCTGCCCAGAGGACGCTGACCGCCGTGTCCGACTCTGCCAGCCTTGCCTGCAGGGCGCGGAGCGTGGTCAGTGCCGGATAGGTGTGGCCGCCGGTCCCTCCACCGGTGACGAGCAGACGGAACTCGCGTGGGTGTGAACTCACGTAGATCTCCCAGGACGGCGTGGGTGGGGCGCGGGTCAACTGTAGGCGATTTGTGACGGTCCGAGGGTTCGCTGCTGTGGTCCGGTCAGGACACCGGTGCGCTGCTGTGAGCAGAAGCGCCGCCGTCCGCCGAGGGCTCAGCCCTACGCTCAGGTATGACCCGAACCGCTCCGCCCCAGCGCCCAGGGCGCGACGGGGTGCCCGAAGGGCCAGGCACGCCGTCGACGCCGACGAGACGAGAGCCGCTGTTGCGGCACATGCTCGGTGAACGCCTGCGACAGCTGCGTCATCTGCGCGGCGAGACGCTGGACCAGACCGCCCGCCGCGCCGGGATCTCACCGCAGTACCTCTCGGAGATCGAGCGGGGGGTCAAGGAGCCGTCGAGCGAGATGATCGCGGCCATCACCGGTGCGCTGGACGTCACGCTGGTCGACCTGGTCGCCGCCGTCGCCGACCGCCTGGTCGTCGTCCGCGACACCACGCGGCAGCCGACCTGCCAGGCGGCGTTCGCGCTCGCGGCGTGATGCCCGGGCCCGTCGAGGCCCGGGCACCGCACGTCACCGCTGGTCGATCACCTGGTCCAGGAGCCCGTACTCGCGCGCCGCACCGGCCGTGAAGATGCGGTCGCGGTCGGTGTCGGCACGGAGCGTCTCGACGCTCTGACCCGTGTGCCGGGAGAGTGCGATCTCCATGTCCGCGCGGATGCGGACCACCTCGTCGGCCTGCAGGATCAGGTCCGGGATCGCGCCGCGGCCCTGTGCCGCGGGCTGGTGCAGGATGACCCGGGCGTGGGGGAGCGCCGCCCGTCGTCCCTCGGCCCCGGCAGCGAGAAGGACGGCGCCCACCGCTACCGCCTGTCCCACGCAGGTGGTCGCCACCTTGGGCCGGATGTAGCGCATGGTGTCGTAGATGGCCATCCCGGCGCTCGGGTCACCGCCCTCGCAGTTGACGTAGAGCTGGATCTCGCCGTCCGGGTTGCTCGACTCCAGGTGGATCAGCTGGGCGATCAGGGCGTTGGCGACGCCGGCGTCGATGGCGGTGCCGAGGTAGATGATCCGCTCGGAGAGCAGCTGGGAGTAGACGTCCATGATCCGCTCGCCCCGTGGGTGCGACGCGATGACGTTCGGGATGGTGTAGCTGCTCATCGTGCGTCTCCCTCGGCTGCCGCGGTGAATCCGGTTCGCTGACGATCGCGTGGCCTGATGGCCTCGAAGCTCTGCACGATCGTGTCGATGAAGCCGAAGTCGAGAGCTTCCTCGGCCGTGTACCAGTGGTCGTGCAGCGAGTCGTCGAAGATCCGCTCGACCGACTGGCCCGTGTCCTCGGAGATCAGCCGCAGCACCGTGTCGCGGGTGTGCCGCAGGTCGTCCGCCTGCAGCTCGATGTCGACGGCGGTACCCGCGATCCCCGCGGAGCCCTGGTGCATCAGCACCCGTGAGTTCGGCAGGGCCCGGCGCTTTCCCTGGGTGCCCGCCGAGAGCAGGAACTGCCCAGCGCTGTAGGCGATGCCCAGCACGAGCGTGGAGACGTCGTTGGGGATGGTTCGCATGATGTCGCGGATCGCCAGCATCGCCGGCACCGATCCGCCCGGGGAGTGGATCCACAGCTCGATGTCGGTGGCCGGGTCCTCGGTGGCCAGCGCTATCAGCTGTGTCATCAGGAGCGTGCCGTTGTCGTCGTCCAACGGTCCGTCCAGGACGAGGACGCGTCGCTCGTACAGCTCGCGTCGTGAGCTCTCGCCGAACATCGGCGGCTTCGGTGCATCAGTCATGACCTCACCGTGCACCCGGCGACGGGCCCTACGGGGCGGGATCTGCCCAGGGCAGCCCTGCTCTGAGCAGTGCTGCCCAGAGCAGCGGGATCAGCGGGATCAGCGGGATCAGATCCAGCCGCGTTCCTCCGCGAGGAACACTGCCTGCTGCCGGGAGTCCACCGCGAGCTTGCCCAGCACGGCGGAGATGTGGTTGCGCACGGTGCCGGGCGCGAGGGAGAGGGCGCGGGCGATCTGGCCGGTCGTCTCGCCGCGTCGGCCGGCGCGCAGGACGTCGAGCTCGCGGTCGGTCAGCGGTGAGCGTTCGTCGCTGAGCGCGTCGGCGGCGATCTCCGGGTCGACGTAGCGCCCGCCGGCCGCGACGCGGCGGATCACTGCGGCTACCTCGTCCGCGGAGCGGGACTTGGGCAGGAACCCGGCGGCTCCCGAGGCCAGCGCGCGCCGCAGGACGCCGGGTCGGGCGTGGCGGGTGACGATCACGCACCGGGTGGCCAGTGTGCGGTTGAGACGTTCGGTGACCTGCACGCCGTCCAGGTGGGGCATCTCCAGGTCGAGCAGGCAGACGTCGGGCCGCAGGCGTTCCGCGGTGGCGACTGCCTCGGCGCCGTCGGCGCACTCCGCGACGACCTCGATGTCCGGTTCCAGGCGGAGCAGGGCGGCCAGCGCGGAGCGGATCATGCCTTCGTCGTCGGCGAGCAGCACACGGATCATCCGGCAACCTTCCTCTCGGCGATGTCTTGGGCGGGGGCGTCGGCAAGGGCTTCGGTAGGTGCCTCGTCGGGGACGGTGACGACCACGGTGAACGTGCGGTCCTCGCGGTGCACCTCGAGGTTCCCGTCCGCCTCGGCCGCCCGGCGCGCGATCCCGTCCAGCCCGGCGCCGTCCGCGTTCTCGGGTGGGTTGATGGCGACGTCGTTGGAGATCTCGTAGCGCCACGACCCGTCGATGCGGGTCAGCGAGAGGCGGGCCCACTTGCCGCCGCCGTGGCGCAGCACGTTCGTCGTCGTCTCGCGGATGACCGGCCCGAGCGCGGACGCCGGTGCCAGCGACGCGTCCGGGGCCACCGCGGCCTCGACCTTGGTACCCGCTGCGCGCAGCAGGTCGACGGCGTTGGCGAGCTCGTCGCTCAGGGGCACGGAGCGGAAGCGGGTGGCCAGGTCGCGGGTGCCCTGGCGGGCGTCGTCAACGCTGGCGCGTGCGGCGCGCAGCTGTTCCATGCCCGCGTCCGGGTCGCGGGGCATGAGCCGCTCGGCGAGCTCCAGCTGCAGCGCGATGACCTGGAGGTGGTGGCCCTGCAGGTCGTGCACGTCGGTCGCCAGCCGCAGCCGCTCCTGGGTCGCGGCGAGCTTCGCCTCCGAGGCGCGGGCCCGGTCGAGCGCGACCAGGACGTCCCACCACCACAGCGACGAGACGGTGACGGCCGGGAGCAGGATGGCGAAGACGACCAGCTGAAGCCCGCTCGCGCTGTTGCTCTCTCCGGGGAGAAGGCGGAAGTCGATCACCGCCAGCGCGACGAGCAGAGCGGTCGCGGCCAGCACCATCCGTAGGCGCACTCCGGGTGGCCAGTTCAGCAGGATGAGTGCCTGGATCAGCGGGAGCACGCCCGCCACCCACTGCCCGGTGACGAGCCCGGCCACGAGCCCGAACACCGCGGCGGTCAGGAACGGCACGAGGTGGTGCCGCCAGATCACGAGCGGCGCATCAGCCGTCCGACGCCGGTACTCGAGCAGCGGCAGCAGCGTCGCGAGCCACCACAGCAGCGCGCTGACGCAGACGAGGGCGATCACGGCACCACCGAAGCCGGCCTCGACGACGGTGGCCACCGCGAACACGACGATCGCCAGCTCGAAGAACACGACGCTCGAAGAGACGTACCACCAGGTCACGCTGATGCTCCGCGTCAGGCGCAGTGCGCTGCGGGCTTCCACTGCCGCCGACACGGCGGCCGCGGACTCGGGCTGGCTGCTCATCCGGCCAGGTTACGGCCATGACACATGTCATGGATGCGGCGTGCGAAGGACCCGGGAGGCGGTGACAGGCCGACACTTCTGGGCTGCGCGGCCAAGCGGTGGACTGGAGTCAGGACGGGGGACACCCCGACACCCACAACCAGTTCGCAACCGTAGGAGCACACCATGAGCCTCATCGAAATCCTCCAGGACCTCGTCGCGAAGGTACCCGAGCTGCTTCAGCCGGTCATCGTCGCGGCCGCCGGAGCGATCCCCTTCATCGAGGGTGAGGGCGGTGTCGCGATCGGCATCATCGGCGGCATCCACCCAGTCGTCGCCGCGGTCGCCGCGGCGATCGGCAACTTCCTCTGCGTGGCTGCGCTCGTACTGCTCAGCTCTGGCGCTCGCAACGCCGTCGTGACGCGGCACCGGGCGAAGGTCGCCGCACGTGCCGGAGCGTCGGCCGGTGATGAGACCGTCCTGATGACGGCGCCGGCCGGGGAGACTGAGAGCGCGCGGAGCGCCACGCGCAAGGCGAAGTTCCAGCGCTCCTACGAGCGCTACGGCGTCCCGGGTGTGAGCCTGCTCGGCCCGCTCCTGCTGCCCACCCACTTCACGGCCACCATGCTCGCCGCCTCCGGCGTCGGCAAGACCCGCATCCTGATCTGGCAGGCCATCGCTATCGTCGCCTGGACCACCCTCACCGCGCTCATCATCAGCGGCGTCCTCGGGGCCGTCGGCTGATTGCTGAGCTGGTCGGGGGGCGGTTCGTCGGCGCTACCCTGGTCCGGGCCAGGTCTCCCTCGACGTTGGTGGTCCGCTCGGCGGCGGCTGCGCCTTCCGTCGCGGCGTCGTAGTCGTCGGTGGCGTGTCAGCCAGCCTTGAGGAACTCAGGGCGAAGTACCTCGCGCAGCGCGGCGGTGACCGCCGTCAGATCGATCGGTCCGGAGGCGGGCTGTGCCGCCTGGTCGAGGTATTCGAGGATCGCCAGGCGAGCCAGCGTCGACACGGGCAGGTCCCGGTCGGAGGCGATGGTGGCGAGCCTCCGGTACTGGGCATCGGTCAGTCGCACCGACAGGACGCGTGGTGCAGGGCCGGTATCGCGTCGTCGTCCGACGGCGTCCTCGGGCAGCGAGTCGTGCCGGTGGGCTTCGGATTCGTCGGCGACCTCGGTCAACAGTGCTTCGATGTCCGTGTTCTCACTCATTGGTCTTCTCCTCCTGCTTCTCAGCGACGGGCACCGATTCGACGGGCGTGGCTGCGCGCTCGTAGTGACGCTGGTCGGTGTCGTTCGATTTCCATGCGTTAGCGCCCCAGAGCTTGTCACGCTCGCGCACGGTGATGACCGTGATGAGGAAGCCGGCCGTTTCTGACCAACCGATCGTCCGGTCCGAAAGACCTTTGTTGGCGGCAGGATCTGGGCAGAAGATCACGGCTGCCGGGTCGGTGAATGCTTCGTCGGCCCATTCGGGCTCGATATTCGTCTCTCCTGCGGACTCCTTTCTTGCCGATCTGGTCCGGATGTACTCCGCGCGATGCTTCCAGTCCGGCGGTTCAGGTGGGGAGCCTTCTTCGTTCACGTAGTTGAATCTACTACGCGAAGCTCCTAACCGGTAGCGCCGGGCTCATCGTGCTCCCAGCCGCCGGCTGACCTCCTGCGCAGCACGGGTCGCCTGCTCCGCGAGGCCGGCGCGCGCGTTGTCGTCGTAGGAGTCCGAGCGGAACGTCACCGCGAGTCCCGCGACGGGCCGGCCCGTATGGTCGACGACGGCGGCGGCCACCGACGCGAAACCGGCGCTCACCTCGCCGTCCTCCACCGCGAAGCCGCGGGCACGGGCCTCGCGCAACACCGTCCGTAGCTCCCGCAGGGTGCGCGGGCCGGCGCCCGTCAGGTCGGTGAACGACCCCGGCGTCGGGTACAGCGCCCGCACCTGCGCCGGGGGCAGCAGTGCGAGCACGGCCCGGCCGCTGGCGGTGAGGTGGCTCGGGAGGTGGACGTCGACGTCGGTCACCAGGGGCGGGCGGCCTGCCGCCCGCTGCTCCACCAGGTAGAGGACCTCCCGGCCGTTCAGCACCGCGAGGTGCCCGTTCTCGCCTGCCGCCTCCACCAGGCGGGCGACGACCGGGGCGGCCAGGCGCGTGAGCGGCGCCTGCCGGGTGTACGCGCTGCCCAGGCCGAGGGCTGCCACGCCCAGGCCGTAGCGCCGCTCGTCGGGGAAATGCCGCACGAAACCCTCGTCCCGTAGCACCGACAGCAGGTGGTAGACGCTGGAGCGCGGCACCCCGATGCCGTGCGCGATCGCGCCCGCCGGCACCGGCCCGGTCTGCGCCGCGAGGAACGTGAGCAGCCGCGCGGTCGTGCGTGCGGCGGGAACGGTGCTGCTGCCGGCCACTGTCTCCTCCGATGCGATCCGATGCGATCCGATGCGATGCGGTGGTCGGCAATCCGTCAGGCGATCGGTAGTCCGGGCTGCCGACCATCTGACGGATTGCCGACCACGCGGTGGCAGGTGTCTCGTATCCCAGACTGTATCCGCGGTCGCGCCCGCGCCACGGGGCACGCGGCGGGGTTCTATGAGCGCATGAGCACCCTGCATCACGAGTGGCCGACGCCGACCACCCACGCGGCGACTGCCTCCGACCTGCCCCAGCACGTCGTTCTCGGCGGCACGCCGCTGACCGTCGACCAGGTGGTCGCCGTCGCCCGCCACGGCGCGTCCGTCGAGATCCACGAGGCGGCCCTGGCGCGGATGGCGACCAGCCGCGCGGTCATCGACGACCTGGCGCACGACGTCGTGCCCCACTACGGCGTCTCCACCGGGTTCGGGGCGCTGGCCCGCCGCCACATCCCCACCGAGATGCGGGCGCAGCTCCAGCTCAGCCTCGTGCGGTCGCACGCGGCCGGGTCAGGGCCCGAGGTCGAGACCGAGGTGGTGCGGGCGCTGCAGCTCCTGCGGCTCGCGACGCTGGTCACCGGTCATACGGGGGCGCGGCCCGTGACGGCGCAGACCTACGCCGCGATGCTCAACGCCGGGATCACCCCGGTGGTGCACGAGTACGGGTCGCTCGGGTGCTCGGGAGACCTCGCGCCGCTTGCTCATGTCGCTCTTGCCGCGATGGGGGAGGGGCGGGTTCGGGTGGTCTCGACCAACGAGGCTAACGAGACCAGCGGTGCTGCGGAGGCACTGTCCGACGCCGGGATCGCGCCCCTCGTGCTCGCCGAGAAGGAGGGGCTGGCCCTCATCAACGGCACCGACGGCATGCTCGGCATGCTCTGCCTCGCCCTCCACGACCTGCGGCGCCTCCTCGCCACGGCGGACGTCGCCGCCGCGCTCAGTGTCGAGGCCCTCCTCGGCTCGGACGCGCCGTTCGCCGAGGACCTGATCGGCATGCGCCCGCACCCGGGCCAGGCGGCGTCGGCGTCGAACCTGCGCCGGATCCTGGCGGGCTCGCCGCTCATGGCGAGCCACCGCGAGCTGGACGACGACGGCAACCCCGCCTGCACCCGCGTCCAGGACGCCTACTCCCTGCGCTGCGCACCCCAGGTGCACGGCGCCGCCCGCGACACCCTGGAGCACGCGGCCACGGTGGCGGGCCGGGAGCTGGCCTCCGCCATCGACAACCCGGTGGTCACCTCCGACGGCCGCGTCGAGTCGAACGGCAACTTCCACGGGGCGCCCGTCGCCTACGTGCTGGACTTCCTCGCCATCGCGGCCGCCGACCTGGCGAGCATGAGCGAGCGGCGCACCGACCGGTTCCTCGACGTGTCCCGCTCCGAGGGGCTGCCGGCGTTCCTGGCGCACGACCCCGGCGTCGACTCCGGGCACATGATCGCCCAGTACACGGCCGCCGGGATCGTCTCGGAGATGAAGCGCCTGGCCGCGCCGGCCAGCGTGGACTCGATCCCGAGCTCCGCCATGCAGGAGGACCACGTGTCCATGGGCTGGTCGGGCGCCCGCAAGCTCCGCCGCTCGGTCGACGGGCTCACCCGCGTGCTCGCCATCGAGGTGCTGACGGCGACGCGCGCCCTCGACTTCCGCACCGAGGCCCCCGCGGCGGGCACGGGAGCGGTGCACGACGCCGTCCGCGCCGTCGTGCCCGGTCCCGGACCGGACCGCTACCTCGCGCCGGAGATCGAGCATGTGGTCCAGCTCGTGGCGACCGGCCGGATCACGGCGGCAGCCGCGTCCGCCGTCGGACAGCTCGACTGACGCCTCGACCGGCAGCCCGACCGGCAGCCCGACCGGCAGCCCGACCGACACAGAACTGGAGCAGACCATGAACCAGCCGTACGACCGGGGTACCCCCGTCGCCGTCCGCGCCGCACGCGGCACCAGCCTGACCGCACGGAGCTGGCAGACCGAGGCCCCGCTGCGCATGCTGATGAACAACCTCGACCCCGAGGTGGCCGAGCGGCCCGACGACCTGGTCGTCTACGGCGGCACCGGCCGCGCCGTGCGCGACTGGCCGAGCTACCACGCCATCGTCCGCTCGCTCACCGACCTGCGCGACGACGAGACGCTGATGGTGCAGTCCGGGCGGCCGGTGGGCGTGCTGCGCACGCACGAGTGGGCGCCGCGTGTGCTCATCGCCAACTCCAACCTCGTGGGCGACTGGGCGAACTGGCCCGAGTTCCGCCGCCTGGAGCAGCTCGGCCTGACCATGTACGGGCAGATGACGGCCGGGTCGTGGATCTACATCGGCTCGCAGGGGATCCTGCAGGGCACGTACGAGACGCTGGCGGCGGTGGCCGCGAAGAGGTTCGACGGCACGCTGGCTGGCACCATCACCCTGACCGGCGGCTGCGGCGGCATGGGCGGCGCCCAGCCGCTGGCCGTCACGCTCAACGGCGGTGTCTGCCTCGTGGTCGACGTCGACCCGGCTCGTCTGCAACGTCGCGTCGAGACCCGCTACCTGGACGTCGTCGCATCGTCGTTGGACGAGGGCGTCGAGCTGGCGCTGGCCGCGAAGAAGGAGCGTCGCGCGCTGTCGGTGGGCGTGGTCGGCAACTCGGCCGACGTCGTGCCGGAGCTGCTGCGCCGGGGCGTCGAGATCGACATCGTGACGGACCAGACCTCGGCGCACGACCCGCTGTCGTACCTGCCGTCCGGCGTCGCGCTGGAGGACTGGGCCGACCTCGCCGCGAAGGACCCCGAAGGGTTCACGGACCGCGCCCGGGAGTCGATGGCCCGGCACGTCGAGGCCATGGTCGGCTTCCAGGACGCGGGCGCCGAGGTGTTCGACTACGGCAACTCGATCCGCGACGAGGCCCGCCAGGGCGGGTACGGGCGGGCGTTCGATTTCCCGGGCTTTGTGCCCGCGTACATCCGGCCGCTGTTCGCGGAGGGCAAGGGCCCGTTCCGCTGGGCCGCACTGTCGGGGGACCCGAAGGACATCGCCGTGACGGACAAGGCGGTGCTCGACCTGTTCCCCGACAACGACCACCTGGGCCGCTGGATCCGCGCCGCCCAGGACCGGGTCGCGTTCCAGGGCCTGCCCGCGCGCATCTGCTGGCTCGGGCACGGCGAGCGCGACGTCGCGGGGCTGCGATTCAACGAGCTCGTCGCGTCGGGCGAGATCTCGGCGCCGCTCGCCATCGGGCGCGACCACCTGGACTCCGGCTCGGTCGCCTCGCCGTACCGGGAGACGGAGTCCATGGCGGACGGCTCCGACGCGATCGCCGACTGGCCCCTGCTGAACGCCCTGATGAACACCGCCTCCGGCGCGACGTGGGTCTCGATCCACCACGGCGGCGGTGTGGGCATGGGCCGGTCGCTGCACTCCGGCCAGGTCTCCGTGGCGGACGGGACGCCGCTGGCCGCCGAGAAGCTGGCCCGGGTGCTCGCCAACGACCCCGCGACCGGCGTGCTGCGGCACGTCGACGCCGGGTACGACGACGCCGTCGCGGCCGCCGAGCGCGGCGGGCTGCGCGTGCCGATGCGGGAGACGCCGTGACGGGAGTCGTGCGGCTGCTCGACGCGATCGCCGACGTCGGGCGGGCGCCGTCGGGCGGGTACGAGCGGTTCGCGTGGACGACGCACGACCTGACCCTGCGCGAGTGGTTCGCCGCCGAGGCCGAAGCACGAGGGCTCTCCGTGGTGGTCGACCGCGCCGGGAACCAGTGGGCGTGGTGGGGCGACCCGGACGCCGACGGACCCGGAGTCGTGACGGGCAGCCACCTCGACTCCGTCCCCGGCGGCGGCGCGTTCGACGGCCCGCTCGGGGTGGCGAGCGCGTTCGCGGCGCTCGATGCCCTGCGGGCCGCGGGTGTGCGTCCGGAGCGGCCGCTCGGGATCGTGAACTTCTCCGACGAGGAGGGCGCCCGGTTCGGGCTCGCCTGCCTCGGCTCGCGGGCGGTGACCGGGACGGTCGGCGCGGACCGGCTGCTCTCGCTGCGCGACGGCGCGGGGGACAGCCTCGCGGACGTGCTGGGGCGGGTCTCGACCGGCGGTGTGTCGCCGGAGCACTACGGGCGCGACGACGAGGCCCTCGCGCGGGTCGGCGTCTTCGTCGAGCTGCACGTGGAACAGGGGCGCTACCTGGCCGACCTGCCCTCGGACGAGGCCGCACCGGTCGCCGTCGGCGCCGCCATCTGGCCGCACGGCCGCTGGCGGGTCGACCTCGCGGGCGAGGCGAACCATGCGGGCACGACGCCGCTGGCCCACCGCCACGACCCGATGCTCGACCTCGCGCGGCTCATCACCGACGTCCGCGCCGCCGCCGAGCAGGCCGGGGCGCTCGCGACACTGGCCAAGGTCCAGGTCGAGCCGAACGGCGTCAACGCGATCCCGTCCCGGGTCCGCGCCTGGATCGACGCCCGCGCGGAAACTGAGGATGCGGTCCGCACGGTCCTGTCCACCCTGTCAGGATCGCTAGCTGCGCCGAACGTAGGGCTGGTCGCCGGAACGGGCCTGAGTGGGCGACCGGGCCTGCGTTCGACGAACGCTGAGCGACCGGGCCTACGGTCGGCCGGGCGGGCCGGGGGATGGGAACCGGTGCAGGAGTCGTGGACGCCCGCCACCGTGTTCGATCCGGCGCTCGCGGCGCGGCTGGCCGACGTCGTCGGGCGGCCCGGGTCCGACCTGCCCGCGCCGGTGATCGGGACGGGCGCCGGGCACGACGCCGGCATCCTCACCGCCGCCGGTGTGCCCACGGCGATGCTGTTCGTGCGCAACCCCACGGGGGTCTCGCACTCGCCGGCCGAGCTCGCGGAGGCGGCCGACTGCGAGGCAGGCGTGGCCGCGCTGACCGCGGTCCTGGCAGACCTGCTCACGGAACCGCGTGATCGGCAAGACGTCAGGTGGTCGGCACCCCGGAATGCCGATCACCTGACGTCCTACCGACCATCCGGCGGCGGCGAGGGCGCCGCCACCGTGGGGGAGACGCGATGAGCTTCTGGTGCGAGCGGGCCTGGCTGCCCGGCGACGGTGGGGCACCCACAGGGGTCGTCGGGTCCGTTCGGGTCGAGACTGCCGAGGGCCGGATCGTCGGCGTCGAGCCCGGGGTACCGGCGTCGGGCGGCGACGTGCGGCTGGGCGGCGTCGTGCTGCCCGGGCTGGCCAACGCGCACTCGCACGCGTTCCACCGTGCCCTGCGCGGGCGGACGCACGCCGACGGCGGGTCGTTCTGGACCTGGCGCACGGGCATGTACGCGCTGGCCACGGCCCTGACCCCGGAGCTGTACGAGCGGCTCGCGCGCGCCGTGTACGCGGAGATGGTGCTGGGCGGGACCACCGCCGTCGGCGAGTTCCACTACGTGCACCACCGTGCCGACGGGACGCCGTACCCGGCAGCCGAGGGCGGCCCGAACGCCATGGCCGAGGCCCTGCGCTCCGCCGCCCGGGACGCCGGGGTGCACCTCACCCTGCTCGACACCTGCTACCTGCACGGCGGCCTCGGCCCCGACGGTCACGAGCCGCTCGCGCCCGAGCAGCTGCGCTTCGGCGACGGCACGGTAGGGGCCTGGGCGCGCCGCGTGGACGCGCTTCGCACCGCCTGGGCCGCCGACGACCGCGTGCTCGTCGGCGCCGCGGTCCACTCGGTGCGCGCCGTCACGCCGCCCGAGCTCGCGGAGCTGGCCCGCTGGGCGCGGCAGGCCGGGGCACCGCTGCACGTGCACCTCTCCGAGCAGCCCGGGGAGAACGAGGCCGCGGCCGGGGCCTTCGGCGTCACGCCCACGCGCCTGCTGCACGACGCCGGAGCACTCGGCCCCGGCACCACCGCCGTGCACGCGGTGCACCTGACCGGCGACGACGTGACCCTGCTCGGGGCCTCGGGCACTGGCGTCTGCCTCTGCCCGACGACGGAGCGCGACCTCGCGGACGGCATCGCCCCCGGACTGCGACTGCTGCGGGCGGGCAGCCCGCTCTCTGTCGGCACCGATCAGCACGTCGGCGCCGACGTGCTCGCCGAGGCGCGCGGTGTCGAGGAGCACGAACGCCTCGCGACGGGACTGCGGGGCTCGTTCCCGCCCGCGACGCTGATCGAGCTGGCGACGTCCGCCGGGCACGCCGCGCTCGGCCGGCCGGCCGCCGGGCGGATCGCCGTCGGGGCGCCCGCCGACCTGGTGGCGGTCCGGCTGGATACCGTGCGCACGGCGGGGATCGACCCGGCCCAGGTCGCACTGGTCGCGGGCGCGGGCGACGTGTCCGAGGTCGTGGCGGGCGGCGAGATGGTGGTGCGCGGCGGCGAGCACCGGGCCGGGGACGGCGGGCGCATGCTCGCGGACGCGATCGAAGAGGTCTGGGCGGTCGCCGGGCCGGGACACGACCCTCGGGACATGACGCAGAGGAGCGAAGCATGAGCGTGCTGCTGACGAACATCGGCGAGCTGGTCACGAACGATCCGGGGCATGGGGGCGGCCTCGGGGTCGTGACGGTTGCCGCTGTCGTCGTGGACGCAGGCCGGATCGCCTGGACGGGTCCCGCCGCGTCGGCGCCCGCGGCGGACGTCGCGGTCGACCTCGGCGGGCGGTGCGTCATCCCCGGTTTCGTCGACTCCCACTCGCACACGGTGTTCGCGGGCGACCGGTCCGCGGAGTTCGCCGCGCGGATGACCGGCGAGCCGTACACGGGCGGGGGCATCGCCACCACCGTCGCCGCGACGCGCGCGGCAGGCGACGACATCCTGCGGGCGCGCGGCCAGGCCCTGGTCCGGGAGATGCTCGCGCAGGGCACCACCACCGTCGAGATCAAGAGCGGCTACGGCCAGGACATCGCCACCGAGGCCCGGACGCTGCGGATCGCCCGGGAGCTCACGCCCGAGACGACCTACCTCGGCGCCCACACCGTCCCCGCCGAGTACGCCGACGACCGCCCCGGCTACCTCCGCCTCGTGACCGGCCCGATGCTCGCCGCCTGCGCCCCCCATGCCCGCTGGATCGACGTGTTCTGCGAGCCCGCAGCGCCCACCGCGTTCGACGAGGACGAGTCCCGCGCCGTGCTGCGGGCCGGCCTGCGGGCCGGGCTGCTCGCCCGGGTGCACGGCAACCAGCTGTCGGCGGGCCCCGGCGTCCGGCTCGCGGTCGAGGTCGGTGCGGCGAGCGTCGACCACTGCACCCACCTGACGGACGCCGACGTCGACGCGCTGGCCGGGTCCTGGTCCGCGGGTTCCGGGTCGTCTACGGGGTCCGACGGCGACACCGGACCTGACACCGGACACGGCACCGTCGCGACCCTGCTGCCCGCCGTCGAGTTCTCCACCCGGTCGCCCTACCCGGACGCACGCCGGCTGCTCGCCGCGGGCGTGCCCGTAGCGCTGGCCACGGACTGCAACCCGGGCTCGGGCTACAGCTCGTCGATGCCGTTCGTCGTGGCGCTCGCGGTGCGCGAGATGCGGATGAGCCCCGTCGAGGCCCTCTGGTCGGCGACGGCGGGCGGGGCGGCGGCGCTCCGGCGGGACGACGTCGGACACCTGCGCGTCGGAGCCCGCGCCGACCTCACCGTGCTCGACGCCCCCAGCCACACCTACCTGGCCTACCGCCCGGGCGTGCCGCTGGTGTCCGAGGTCTGGAAGGACGGCGCCCGGGTCTGACGCCCGCTTGCCGGCGCCAGGGGCCTGTCTGTCCGGAAGATCCGGCGGCTCGGCGGGGCACGGTGTGCTGGATCGGCGGGTGCCAGCAGGGCTGAACTTCGTTCGCGTGGGCACCAGGTTTGCGGGCTGTGCTGAACAGTTCAGCTGACGTGAAATGAGCGGGGCCAGGCCGAACGAAATTCAGCAGCCCTGGCACCCGCTCCTCGGTACTGCCTCGCCCCGGGACCGCGGTGGCCGAACAGGTCTCGACAGGCTCGACCACCGATGGCCAAGCCCGCACCGGTGGTCGAGCCTGTCGAGACCCCTTACCGCACGGCCTACTGCTCCGAGATGCCCAGGTCCGGGCCGCTCACGAACGAGGCGCGCCTGCTCGCCGCCCCGTGCAGCTCCAGCAGCACCAGCTCGTTGCCCGACTCGCGTACCAGCGGTCCCGGCACGTACAGCGTGTGCGTGGGCCCGAGGCTCCAGAACCGGCCCAGCAGCTCGCCGTTGACCCACGCCAGACCCTTGGTCCAGCCGTCGAGGCGCAGGAAGTGGTCCGCGCCGGCGACCGAGTCGAACGTGCCGCGGTGCAGGCCCGCTACCGCGGCGCCGTCGGCCCCGCTGTCAGTCGCAGCAGCGCCCAGCCCGGAGGCCTCAGCTGCGTCCAGCGCCGCCCGCAGCAGCTCCGGGGCGTCCTCGACGCGCAGCGCGGCCGCCTGCCACTCGTCCAGGGTCCGCACGGCGGTGCGTACCGGCCCGATGATCCCCTTGGGCTCGCCGATCCGCGGCCCGTAGTTGACCCGTCCCTGGTCCTCGACCAGCAGCGTGAGCTCGCCCGCGCGTGCCGGGAGCGCGACGGCGAACGTGTGCGAGCCGCGGTCGAGCACGCCCACCTGCTCGCCGTCGACCAGCACCACCGCGCGGTCGCGTATCTCGGCGACGCTCAGCACCGCGTCGTCGGCCCGGAGGTCGGTGCGGTAGACCGCGAAGCCGGACCACAGCTCCAGATCGTCGGTGCTCGGCACGTGCGTGAACGCGCGCGGCTCCTCGCGGAGCAGACCGGGCAGGACGTCGGGGAGCGCCACGTGCGCGGTGAGCTCTACGTCGAGCACCGGCGCCTTACGGGCCTCCGCACCCGAGCGCTCGCCCAGCTCCTCGGCCGACGCCACGGGCAGGTGCCGCGCGATCACGTCGCGCATCGCCCAGTACTTCGCGGTGGGGCTGCCGTCCTCCGCGAGGGGTGCGTCATAGTCGTACGACGTCGCGATGGGCCGGTAGATGCCCTTGTCGTTGGCGCCGCTCGTGAGCCCGAAGTTGGTGCCGCCGTGGAACATGTAGAGGTTGACGGAGCCGCCGGCGGTGAGCAGGTCGTCCAGGTCGGCGGCGTTCGCCTCGGCGGGCGCCAGGTGGTGCTCCAGCCCCCAGGAGTCGAACCAGCCGTTCCAGAACTCCATGCACATCAGCGGCCCGGTCGGCTGGTGCCTGCGCAGCACCTCGAACCGCTCGGTGGTGCGCGACCCGAACGTCGCGGTCCTGTGCAGCTCCGGCAGGCCGCCGCGCTCCAGCATCTCGTCGTTCGCCTGGTCGCAGGTGAACAGCGGGACCTCGATGCCCTGCTCCCGCACCAGGTCCACGAGGGCGCGCAGGTACTTCTGCCGCTCCGGGAGGGGGTCGTCGCCGTAGGCGCCGTACTCGTTCTCGACCTGCACCATGAGCACGGGTCCGCCGCGCGTCACCTGACGTTCGGCCACCAGCGGCAGCAGGCTCGCGTAGTACTTGCCTATCGCGTCGAGGAAGCCCGGCTCGTGCCGGCGCACGCCGACGGCGGGGTCCGCCAGCAGCCAGGCCGGCAGGCCCCCGCCGTCCCACTCCGCGCAGATGTAGGGGCCCGGGCGCACTATCGCGTGCAGGCCCTCAGCCGCCACCAGGTCGAGGAACCGGCCCAGGTCGCGCCGTCCGTCCAGGTCGAAGACCCCGGGTACCGGCGCGTGGAAGTTCCAGGGGACGTACGTCTCGATGGTGTTCAGGCCCATCAGCCGGGCCTTGTGGATGCGGTCGGCCCACTGGTCGGGGTGGACGCGGAAGTAGTGCAGTGCGCCACTGACGACCTGCATCCGCTCGCCGTCGAGCAGGAAGTCCTCGGGTCCGATCTCGAACGTGGGCATATGTGGTTTCCTCGGGTGCTGTCGTGACTGGGGAAAACGGTGACGACGGCGGGGGAGGCCCCCGCCGTCGTCACCGGTTGCTTGCCGGGTGGATCACTCGCTGACGCTGAAGCCCTGCTCGTTGCCGTAGCTGACTATCGACTTCTGCCAGGCGTTCAGGCCGTCGGCCAGCGACGTCGAGCCGGTGTAGGCCTGGCCGGCGGTGTCCGGGAAGATGCTGTTCGCGTAGACCTGGTACGGCAGGTACTGCCAGCCGGGCACGACGCCCTGGGCCGAGGCGGAGAGCACCTCGTTGATCTTCTGCCCGCCGAAGTACTCGGACTCCACGGCGAGGAACTCCGGGTCGTTCAGGTCCGCGACCGTGGCCGGGAAGTTGCCGCCCTCGAGACGCGTCGCGACACCGTCGCCGGCGTTCGCGTACTCCAGGAAGCCGTAGGCCAGCGCCTTCTTCTCGCTCGCCTCCGTGATCGACAGCGCGGAGCCGCCGTTCTCGGCGGTCGCGTTCTCGCCCTCGGTCCACTGCGGCATCGGAGCCACGCGCCAGTCACCCGACGCCGGAGCGGCGGCGGACTCGAGGTTCGCGGGCATCCACGCACCCATCACGAGCGCGGCGATCTCGCCGTTGCCCAGGCCCTGGAACCACTCGTCGGACCAGCCGGGGACGTCGGAGAGGAGGCCGTCGTCGATGAGGCCCTGCCACGTCTCGGCCCACTTGGCCGAGCCCTCGTCGGCGAGGTCCACGGTGACGTTCGTGCCGTCGACCTTGAACGGGTGACCGCCGGCCTGCCAGATCATCGACGTCGCGAACCCGGCGTCGCCGCTGTCCGACGTGATGTACGTGTTCGGGTCGTAGTCGTGGATCTTCTTCGCCGCGGCGGCGAACTCGTCCCACGTGGCCGGCACCTCGACGCCGGCGGCCTCGAACGTCTTGGCGTTGTAGAACAGCGCCATGGGGCCCGAGTCCATCGGCAGGCCGTACACGGCGTCATCGCTGGTCACGGCACCCCACGGACCGGGGGAGTAGGTGCTCTCCAGGTCGCTCGCGCCGAAGGGCGCGAGGTCGGCCAGCGACTCGCCGATGGAGAACTGCGGCAGTGCGTAGTACTCCATCTGGGTGACGTCGGGTACGCCGGACCCGGCGCTGATCGCGTTCTGCAGGGCGACGTAGTGGTCGTTGCCCGTTCCGACGTTCGCCATCTCGACGTTCACGTTGGGGTACTTGGCCTCGAAGTCCTCGACGACCTTGTCCAGCGTGGGCTCCCATGCCCAGACCAGCAGGTCGCCGCCCTCCTCGAGCGCCGCGGAGATGTCCTCGGCGGACACCTCCTCCGCGGGGGCGTCGCCGCCGGTGGACCCCGACGCGCATGCGGTCAGGGTGAGCGCCAGGGCGCTCGCGGCGGCGAGCGCACCTACTGCGCGGTGGTGGCGGATGGTCATGGTGGTTCCTCTCACTTCATTGTCAGTCGAACGGAGTCTCTGCGAGCCGTGCGGGGGATGCTCACTCCTTGACGCTGCCGGCGGCGAGACCCGACTGCCAGTAGCGCTGCAGGAGCAGGAAGACCGCGATGAGCGGCAGGATCGTGAGGAGCGAGCCGGCGATGACGAGGTTGAAGATGGCCTCGCCGCCCGCAGTGGTCGCCTGCTGGTTCCACGCGTTCAGGCCCAGGGTCAGGGGGTACCAGTCCGGGTTGCGCAGCATGATCAGCGGGAGGAAGTAGTTGTTCCAGGTCGCGACGACGGTGAACAGCAGCACCGTCACGATGCCGGGGGCCAGCATGGGCAGGGCCACCTGGAAGAAGGTGCGGGCCTCGCTGGCGCCGTCGATCCGGGCGGCCTCCATGATCTCGTCCGGCACCGCGTCGGCGGCGAACGTCCACATGAGGTAGAGCCCGAACGGCGAGATGAGCGACGGGATGATCACCGACCAGGGCGTGTTGGTCAGGCCCATGTTCGCGAACATGAGGAACGTGGGGACGGCCAGGGCGGTGCCCGGCACGGCCACTGCGCCGATCACTGTCGCGAACACCGCGCGCTTGCCCGGGAAGTTGAACTTGGCGAGGCCGTAGCCGCCGAGCAGGGCCAGCAGGGTCGCGCCGCCGGCGCCCAGCACCACGTACATCAGGGTGTTGAGGAACCAGCGGCCGAAGACGCCGTCGTCGTACGTGACGACGCCCACCAGGTTGTCCCAGAGCGCGAAGTCGCCGCTGAACCACAGACCGAACGAGCTGAACAGGTCGGGCTGCGTCTTTGTCGCGTTGATCAGCAGCCAGACCAGCGGGATCAGGGCGTAGATGCCGACGAGCGCGGTGAGGACGGTGAGCAGGATGCTGCGCGTCGGCCGGGCGTGCGAGCTGCGGCGGGACTTGATGCGCGGGCGCGGCCGGGGCTTCCGCACGGTGGGCGCGTTCAGCAGGGTGTTGGTGCTCATGGCTCAGGCCTCCTTGCGCATGCCGCGCAGCTGCACCACGTAGGCCACGAGCATCGTGAGCACGCCCATGATGATCGCCACCGTGGCCGAGTAGTTGTACTGCTGGCCGGAGAAGGACAGCGAGTAGGCGTACAGGTTGGGGGTGTAGTGCGTCGAGATGTAGTTCAGCGACAGCGCCTGCAGGATGCTCGGCTCGTTGAAGAGCTGGAAGGAGCCGATGATCGAGAAGATGGTCGCCACCACGAGGGCGCCGCGGATCGCGGGGAGCTTGATCGCGGAGATCACCCGCCACGGGCCAGCGCCGTCGATCTCCGCCGCCTCGTAGAGGGAGGCCGGCACGACGCGCAGCGCCGAGTAGAAGATCAGCATGTTGTAGCCGACGAACTCCCAGGTCACGATGTTGCCGATCGCGGGGAGCACCAGGGCGGAGGCGAGCGGGTCCGGGATGCTGCTGCCGAGCAGGTCGTTGACGTTGCCGACCAGGCCGAACCGGTCCCCGTACATGAAGCCCCACATCAGCGCGGCGACGACGCCGGGCACCGCGTACGGCAGGAAGATCGTGAGCCGGAAGAAGTCGCGCCCGTAGAGGCGGCCGCTGTCGATCGCGAGGGCGACCAGCAGGGAGATGCCGAGCATCACGGGCACCTGGACCGCGAGGAACAGCGTGACGCGGCCGACGCCGTCCCAGAACTGCGGGTCACCGAGCGCCCGGGCGTAGTTGTCCAGCCCGACGAACGACGTACCGCCCACGAGCTTGGTCTGGAACAGGCTCAGATACAGGGAGTAGATGATCGGCGCCAGGAAAACCAGGGCGAACACGATCATGAACGGGCCGACGAAGCCCCAGCCGGTCCAGCGGTTGCGGTGACGCATCCGCCCCATGGTCCTGGGCACGTTCTTGGGCACGGCCGGAGGCGATGCGAGCGTGGTCAAGAGAAGTCGCTCCTTCACGAGTGGGGTCAGCATGGCGTCGTGTTGACGTAAACATGGTGACCCGGACTAGGGTGCTCGTGAGTTACCGAGGTGTCAAATGCGCGCCGGTGCGCCGGTGCGTCACGAGGAGGTGGATGCCGTGGAGGGCAGAGGTCCGTCCCTGGCCGATGTAGCCGCATTGGCGGGTGTATCGACGCAGACCGTTTCACGCGTGTCGATGGGTCTGGACAATGTGCGCCCGGTCACGCGGGACAAGGTGCTGGCAGCGATGGCGCAGCTCGGTTACGCGCCCAACACTGCAGCGCGAGCATTGCGGTACGGCAGCTTCCGGACGATCGGTGTGATCGCCCACCGGCTGGCCCGGACCGGTGAGTCCCGGACGGTCGAGGCGGTCGTCGAGGCGGCGCGCAGGGAGGGCTACACGGTGACGCTGATCGACGTCGAGAGCCCGTCGTCCGACGTCGTCTCCGCCGCGGCGACCAGGCTCTCGCACCAGGCCATCGACGGCCTGGTGATCATCCGGGCCGAGACCGCCACGCCGGACACGCTGGCGCTGCCCCCGCGGCTGCCCGTCGTCGTGTCGGACTCACGGTTCGTGGGCCACCACCCCGCCGTCGGCGCGGACCAGACCGACGGCGCCCGCAGCGCCACGCAGCACCTGCTGGACCTGGGGCATCGCACCGTGCACCACGTCGCCGGGCCCGCTGACTCGATACCCGCCCAGCTGCGCGCCGAGGCGTGGCGGGACGCGCTGGTGGCCGCGGGCAGCCCGGTTCCCGAGCTCGTGGAGGGGGACTGGACGGCGGCCTCCGGGTACGACGCCGGACGCCGGCTCGCCGCCGACCCGGAGGTCACCGCGGTGTTCTGCGCGAACGACGAGATGGCCGCCGGTGTGCTCCGGGCGCTGCACGAGGCCGGGCGCGCCGTGCCGGGCGACGTCTCGGTGGTCGGGTTCGACGACGTCCTGCTGGCCGGCTACCTCTGGCCGCCCCTGACGACGGTGGCGCAGGACTTCGACGAGATCGGCACGCGGCTCGTGGCCCGGCTGCTGCAGCAGGTGCGGTCCGGGGAGATCGAGGACGACGGCGACGCCGAGGACCTGCACGAGGTGGTCCCCGTGTCGCTCCTGGTCCGGCAGAGCACGGCGCCCCCGCCGGCGTAGGCCGTGCGGACGGGAGACCTGGCAAGTTCGACCTGGCATGATCTGCCGACATGAGCAGCGACGACGCCGTCGGGCGGCACCTGGTTGAGCTGAACGAACCCTCTGGCACGTTCATCGACAGCTTTCTCGTGGGCAACGGCACGCTCGGAGCCGCGCTGCGGGGCGGCGTCGGCTCCGAGGTGTTCGACCTCAACCTCGACACCCTGTGGTCAGGAGGGCCGGCCACCGCCGTCGTCGACCCGCCAGATCCCGAGACCGTGGTGCTGCTGCGGGAGGCGATCGCGGCGGGCGACCACGCGGAGGCCGACCGGCTGGCGCGCGCGAACCTCTCGGACCGCTGGGTCCAGTCGTACCAGCCGCTCGCCCGCCTGACCTGGGCGTACGGCCCGGTTCCGGAGCATGCCACCGGCTACCGGCGCACCCTGGACCTGCGCAGCGCCGTGGCCTCGGTGCGCTACGCGGCGCCTGGCGGCGCGTCGGCCGACGCCGCGTCGGCCGCCCCACAGTCGGGCCTGGACGTCTTCGTCTCGGCCCCGTCCGCGGTCCTGGTCGCCACCGCCGTTGAGTGCGGGATATTTGCCCCTGAAGAGGCCCTTGAGGGGGCGAATAGCCAGCACTCAACGGTCGGGGTCGAGGGGGCGCATCCTTTTGTCGTCGAGCGGGAGGTGCGGGACGGCGCGTCGTGGACCGTCGTGACCGGCCGGGTGCCCGTGCTCGTCACCCCCGGGCCCGACGAGGTGGTGCGGTACCCCGACGACACCCCGGACGCCGCAGGGACGGTGCCAGCTGGGATGGGGTTCGCCCTCGTGGCCTGCGTCGAGCAGACCGCCGACGGCGCCCGCCTGATCGTCGCGGCGGAGTCCGGCTTCCGGGGGCCGGCACAACATCCGAGCGCCGACGTCGGATCGCTGGCCGCCCTGGCCGAGGCCCGCGTCGAGGCGGCCCGCCGGCGCACCACCGCCGACCTGCGTGCCGAGCACGAGCTCGACCACCGGTCCTACTACGACCGGGCGGACCTCGACCTCTCGGCCTCGGGCGACCCGGCCGCTGCGGCGGCCGAACGGTACTTCCACCTGGGGCGATACCTGATGATCGCGGGCTCCCGGCCCGGCACGCAGCCCCTGAACCTGCAGGGCATCTGGAACGCCGACCCGACGCCGCCCTGGAGCTGCGACTGGACCACCAACGTCAATCTGCCCATGGCCTACTGGCCCGCCGAGCCCACCGGCCTGGCCGACCTCGCGGAACCCCTGTTCGGCCTGGTCATAGACCTGGCCGACGCCGGACGGCGCACCGCGCGCGACTTCTACGGCACGCGCGGGTCGGCGGTGCACCACAACACCGACCTGTGGCAGTTCACCGCGCCCGTCGCCGGTGAGCCCAAGTGGTCGAGCTGGCCGTCCGCGCTGCCCTGGCTCGCCGCGCACCTCGGCGACCACCTGGACTTCGGCGCGGGGCCACAGGCGCAGGCCGACGTCGCGGCGGCTCTCCCGGTGCACCGAGCGGCCGTCGAGCACACGCTCGACATGCTGGTCGCCGACGGCGAGGGCACGCTCGTCGTGAGCCCGTCGTCGTCCCCTGAGCACACGTTCGTCCTCGACGGTCAGGAGTACGCGGTCGACGCGGGCTGCGCCATGGACCAGGAGCTCGCCGCCGAGGTGCTCGGCCGATACCTGGCCCTCATCAAGCACGGCGCCCCCGTGGAGCCTGGTCAGCCGTCGGACGACGACCTCGCCGCCCGGGCGCGCGACGCCCTGGACCGGCTGCGCCCCGTGCAGGTGGGCCCGGGCGGGGACCTGCTCGAGTACATGACGGAGCGGACACCGGGCGAGCCGGGACACCGCCACCTGTCGCACCTGTACGGCCTGTACCCGGGCACCCGCATCACCGAGACCCGCACGCCCGAGCACTTCGAGGCCGCACGCGAGGCCCTGAAGCTCCGGCTCGACCAGGGGTCGGGCTACACGGGCTGGAGCCAGGCCTGGATCCTGTGCCTCGCGGCACGCCTGCGGGACCCGGCGCTCGCTGAGCGGTCGCTCGCGATCCTGATCGATGACCTCAGCTCGGCGTCGCTGCTGGACCTGCACCCGGCCGAATGGCTGCCCGAGGGCTGGGTGTTCCAGATCGACGGCAACCTCGGTGGCACGGCGGGCATGGCCGAGCTCCTGGTCCAGGGGCACGACGACGCAGTGAGCCTGCTGCCGACGCTGCCGCCGTCCTGGTCCGCGGGTCATGCGCGCGGGCTGCGCTGCCGCGGCGGGCACGTGGTCGACGTCGCCTGGCGGGACGGCCTGCTGGCCGGCGCGACGGTCACGGCGGGCGGCCACCGGGTGATCCTTGACGTGACGCTGGGCACGTCCGTCGGGGTCCTGGACGCGTCGGGGGCACCTGTTGCGACGCTCCCCGTCGCGTCGGCGCCGTCCGGCCGCATGCGCCTGGCCTGGGACGCCACCGTGGGCGAGCGGTATACGGTCGTCCAGGGGCAGGTGTGAACGTGCAGGGATCGTTACGCACAGCGCCCGCTGGACACCTTCTTGGCACCGAACATTCACCCTGAAACCCGTAGGATCGGCACGATGGCGCAATCAGAAGGCAGGGGTGGGACGCGCGTGGAGTCACCGTCAACCGAGGCTCCGCTCGACCCGTCGACCCTTCCCACCTGGCGCAGCTCGATGGTCGCTGCAGGCATCGGGGCGCTGGTCTTCGCCTTCCTCATCTGGCAGGTGGTCGTACGCGGCCCGTTCATCGCCTGGGACTGGCAGTTCCACTACTACGTGGACGCGCACCACCCCACGGGCTGGGAGAAGATCTTTCTCGACGTCGTCGCGAACATCACCGGCGACCGCCTGTTCACCATCCCCATGGTGGGCGGCACCGCGTTCTACGTCGCCTGGAAGCAGGGTGGCCCCAGCTCGTTCTGGAAGCTCGCCACCCGGCGCCCGGTGCTCGCGGTGCTGGCAGGCCTCGTGACCATCGCGCTGATCGGCTACGGCACCAAGTTCGGCCTGGGCCGCACCGGCCCGCACCACAACATGGACGTGCTGCACGCCGGCGGTCAGGCGTTCCCGTCCGGGCACGCGTCGAACACGTTCTTCACCGGCTTCTTCATCCTCTGCCTGCTGTACGCCCACGGCGGCCTGAGGCCGAGCGTCAGCAGGCTGCGCAAGATGATCCCGGTGATCGGCGTCATCGTCGCGATCGCCGGCGGCCTCATGTCGTGGCTGGACTATCACTGGCTGAGCGACATCCCCGGTGGGTGGCTGCTCGGGTTCATCGCCTGCATGGTGTCGCTGTCGGTGCTCCGCGCCCCGCGCCGCCGCCGAAGAGAACGCATACCCGCGCCGCCGAGCTAGAGCCGCGCCAGGGCGTCCGCGACCAGCTCCTCGACGCCGTCGCGCACCGCCGCGCGGTCCGCGGGGACCAGCCCGATGCGCGTGCGCCGGTCCAGCACGTCGTCGGCGTCCAGCGCACCCTCGTGCGTCACCGCCCACTCGATCTCGGCACGGGTGATGTCCAGGTGGGCGGCACCGGCGATGCCTTGCCCGATGGCGGACGCCGAACCGGGCAGCGCTGCGGCGGCCAGCACCTCCGCGGCCTCGGTCCCGTACCGGGCGACGAGGGAGTCGGGCAGCTCGCCACCCCGACCGGACTCGACAGTCGAGCCCGGCCCCACCAGTGACGGCGCGCCCACCAGCGGCAGCGCGGTCGTCCAGCACGGCCCGGCGGTGAGCCCGGCGTGCTTGACCGCCAGGTCCACGGCGTCCTCGGCCATCGTGCGGTAGGTGGTCAGCTTGCCGCCCAGCACGTTGACCGCGCCGGTCGACGGCGACACCTCCACGAGGTGCTTGCGCGAGACGTCGGCGGAGGGACCGTCGCTCGACCCGGCGGTGTCGACAAGGGGCCGCAGCCCCGCGAAGGTGCCCACCACGTCGTCGGGCAGCAAGGGGCGGGCCAGGACGCCGGACACCGTCTCCAGCAGGAAGTCGATCTCGGCCTGCGTGGCCACCGGAACGTCCGGGACGGGGCCGGGCGCCTCCTCGTCGGTGAGGCCGATGACCACCCGCCCGAGCTGGGCGGGCAGCGCGAACACGTACCGCGAGCCGGAGCCGGGCACCGGCACCATGAGGGCGCCCGTCGGGCTGCCGAGCCGGGCAGCGGGGACGACCACGTGCGTGCCACGGCTCGGCCGGAGCCGCACCGACGGGTCGACCGTCCCGGCCCAGACGCCCGTCGCGTTCACCACCACGCGGGCCCGCACGGTGAGGGTCGCACCGGTGAGGGTGTCCTCGAGCGTCGCGCCGTCCGCGCGCAGGCTGATGGCCCGCACCCGGGTCAGGATCTTCGCCCCGCGCCCCGCAGCGGTGCGGGCGAGCGCGACGACGAGCCGGGCGTCGTCGACCAGCTGGCCGTCGTGCGCTATCCACGCGCCGTGCAGGCGCTCGCGCGCGACGGCGGGCACGAGCCGGGCGACCTCGCCGGGCCGGGCGAGGCGCGGTCCGGGCAGCACGAGGGACGACGTCCCGGCGTCGCGGCGCAGCAGGTCACCGAGGCCGAACCCGATGCCGACGGTGAGGCCGCGTCGGCGCCCCGTGCCGGGGGTCAGCGGGAGCACCTGCGGCAGCGCCCGCACCAGGTGCGGCGCGGTGCGGGTCATCAGGACGTGCCGTTCGCGCGCGCTCTCGCGAGCCACGCCGACGTCGCCCGTTGCCAGGTACCGCAGCCCGCCGTGCGCCAGCTTGGAGCTCCACCGGGAGGTGCCCCAGGCGAGGTCGCGCGCCTCCACGAGGGCCACCGACAGGCCGCGCGCCGCGGCGTCGAGGGCCACCCCGGTGCCCGTCACGCCGCCGCCGACGACGAGCAGGTCGACGGTCTCGGCGGTGAGCTCGTCCAGCTCGCGCCGGCGGCGCAGGGCGGTGAGGGCGGTGCTCTGCATCGGTCCTGCTTCCGGTGAGGGACGCCGCGTGCCGGGCGTCCGGGTCAGGGGCGGAGGTACCCGTCGAGGGCGTGTGCGAGCTCGGTGCGCAGGGCGTCGTCGTCGATGACCGCGGCGACCGTCTTGTGCGAGAGCACCACGGACTGGGAGATGAGCAGGACCATCACCGCCATGTCCGTCGCCGAGCCGGTCCGGACGGTGCCGCCCTGCTGACCGGCCGCGATGGCGGCCGCCAGCCATTCGAGGACCACCCGCTGCGACCGGCCGATCCGCTGGAACGCGTAGCGGGTGAACACCTCCGGCTCGTTGCTCAGGAGTCGCCCGAACAGGGCGTCCGCATGGAACAGGTCCCCGAACCGGACCACCTTGCCGACGATCGCCGCGCGATCGGCCGCCTGCGGGCCGACTGCGTTGATCACGAGCTGCATGCGGTGGGCGATGAGGGCGCGCAGGACCTCGTCCGCGGACTCCCAGCGGCGGTAGACCGTAGGGCGTGAGACACCGGCGGCGCGGGCGAGCTCGGTGATCGACAGGCCGCGCATACCGCGGGTCGCGACTATCTCGGCGGCGTGGCGCAGCAGGCGCTCCTCGGTGCGGTCGATACCGTCGTCAGAAATACCGTTACGAATTGTCATCTTGTGTCAAACTGTAACGCGCGTCAGGATGGGAGGCCACACCGCCAGATCAACGGAGGACGCGTGAGCACGCTGCCGGACAGCACGCAGCCGGACAAGCAGCCGGACAAGCAGCCGGACAAGCAGCCGGACAAGCAGCCGGGTAATGAGAGCCCGGACCACGAGCGCACCTACATGCGCTGGGACGGCTGGGGCGACCCGGCCCGCGCGCACGGGCTCCCGAACGGCGTGAAGCTGCTGCTCGCCGCGGTGCTCGGGCGCCTGCCGAAGGCGCCGTCCGCGCCGCGCCTCGCCGAGGTCACGATCAGCACCCCACCCCTGGCCGACGACGACCTGGCGGCGCTGGCCAAGGCGGTCGGTGACGACCACGTCGACGCAGGCCACGACGTACGGCTGCTGCACGCGGGCGGCAAGTCAACGCCCGACCTGCTCAGGCGGCGACAGGCCGTGCAGGCGGCGCCGGGCGCCGTCGTGCAGCCCGCCACCGAGGACGAGGTCGCGGCGGTGCTGGCTGTCGCGGGCGAGCGGGGCCTCGCGGTGGTGCCGTTCGGGGGCGGTACGGCGGTGACGGGCGGTCTGACGCCCGACGCCGGGCCGCACCGGGGCGTGGTCAGCCTGGACCTGCACAGGCTCTCGGGGCTGGTGGCGCTCGACGAGCTCGCCCACGAGGCGACCTTCCTGGCCGGCACCACTGCGCCTGTCGCCGAGACGCTCCTGGCGGAGCGCGGCTTCGAGCTCGGCCACTTCCCGCAGAGCTTCGAGTTCGCGACGCTCGGCGGGTTCGCCGCCATGCGGTCCTCCGGGCAGAACTCCGCGGGCTACGGACGGTTCGACACGATGGTCACCGGACTACGAGTGGTTACGCCGACGGGCACGCTCGACCTGGGCAGGGCGCCGGGCTCGGCGGCCGGACCGGACCTGACGCGCTGGTTCCTCGGGTCCGAGGGGACCTTCGGCGTGATCACCCAGGTACGGCTCGCCGTCCACCCGACGCCCGAGGCTCGACTGTTCGACGCCTGGACCTTCGGCAGCTTCGCCGCCGGCACGGACGCGCTGCGCGGCGTGGCGCAGCTCGGTACCGGGCCCACGGTGATCCGACTGTCCGACGAGGACGAGACGGCGGTGTCCCTGGCCCAGGTCGGCAACATCGGGAGGGCGCTGGCCAAGGGTTGTACCGCCGTCGTCCTGCACGAAGGACCGGCAGAGCTGGCGGCGGGCCGCCGCGAGGCGACCGCGCGGGTGCTGCGCGCCGCCGGCGGAGAGCTCGCCGATCCAAGGCTCGCCGCATCCTGGGACCACGGCCGGTTCAAGGCGCCATACCTCCGGGACGCGCTGCTGGCCCACGGCGTGTTCTGCGAGACGCTGGAGACGGCCACCACCTGGTCGAACCTGCACACGCTCAAGGCGGCGGTCACCGCTGCGCTCGCCGACGGGTTCGCGGGGGAGCGGGCGCGGAACCGCATCCTCTGCCACATCTCGCACGTGTACCCGACGGGCGCCTCGCTCTACTTCACGGTGATCGCCGGTCTCGGCACCGAGCCGCTCGAACCGTGGGACCGGGTGAAGTCCCGGGTGAACGACGCGATCATGGCGGCGCGCGGCACCATCAGCCACCACCACGGCATCGGCGCGGACCACGCGCCGTGGCTGGAGCACGAGATCGGCTCCGCGGGCCTCCGCATGCTCCGCGCGGTGCAGGCGGAGCTCGACCCCGCCGGGATCATGAATCCGGGGGCTCTCGTCGATCGTCGGCTCCGGTAGGTTTCGGCCATGACTCAGCAGGTCGGCAGGGCCGGGCACATCGCGGTGCTCGTGAACCCCGTCTCGGGGCACGGCGTCGGGGCCGACAGCGGGCAGGTCGCGATCGAGCGGCTGCGGGCCCGGGGCGTCGACGTCCGGGTCTACCAGGGCGCGAGCGAGGAGAAGACGGCCGCGCTCGGCAGGCGGGCGGTCGACGAGGGTCCTGACGTGCTCGTGGTGGCCGGCGGTGACGGCACCGTCTCGGCGGTGCTGGCGCCCTTGCTGGAGTCCGGCGTCCCGCTGGCGGTGATCCCCGGCGGCACGGGCAACGACCTCGCCCGAGAGCACGGCATCCCGCTGGACGACGCCGCGGCCGCCGCCGACCTCGCGCTCGACGGCGCCCGCCGTCGTGTCGACACGGGCACCGTCACCGCCGACGACGGCACGGTGCGCCACTTCGTCACCGTGCTGTGCGCGGGGCTGGACTCACTGACCAACGAACGCACCAACCGCATGACGTGGCCGACCGGTCCGGCGCGCTACAAGGTCGCCGTCTACCTGGAGTGGCTGCGGCTGCGGAGGTTCGCCTACCGGCTGCACCCGGCGGGCGCACCGGCGTTCGAACAGGACGGGTACATGCTCGCGATCGGCCTGACCCGGTACTACGGCGGCGGCGTGCCGATCTGCCCCGCCGCCGACCCGGCGGACGGGCTGCTGGACGTGACCCTGGTGCACGCCGTCGGGCGCTTCAAGGTGCTCGCGTTCGACGCCCTCATCAAGGCGGGCGCACACGTCGGGCGGCCCGACGTCACCACGCTGCGCGCACCGGTGATCCGGCTGGAGTCCCCGGCGGGCCTGGTCGCGTACGCGGACGGCGAGCCGGCCGGCAATCTCCCGCTCACGCTGGCGACGAACCGTGAGTCCCTCACCTTGTGCGTCCCCCACCCACCCCGTTGAGTGCGTGATATTCGCCCTCGGACGGTCGTCGAGAGGGCGAATATCACGCACTCAACGGAGATGAGCGGCAGGTCAGACCGTTGCGAGGTCTCCGGCGACCAGGCTCAGCTCGCGGCGGGCCTGCAGCGGCACCACCTCGCCGGGGATGCTGAGCCCGACGGCCCAGGTGACGTCGTCGCCCGCACGGCGCGGGACGAGGTGGGCGGCGCAGGTGATGTCGTCGCGGAACTCGCCGTGCTCTTCGACAACGTTGTCCGGCCGCATGCGCGCGAGCTGTGCGTCGAGCGCCGTGATGTCGGCGGCGGTACGCGCGGTGAACTTGCGCATCCCGGCTTCGAGCACCAGGTCGTAGCGCTCCCGGCGGGTGATGCCGAGCAGCAGGGCCTTGCCGAGCGCGGTGGCGTGCGCGGACACGTCGAGCCCGCGCTCCAGGTCCTCGAGGTACGGAGAGCCGGGGGCCTCCGAGTAGTCGACGACGACTACCCGACCTGCGCTGATGCGGCCGAGGTACGCGCTGTAGCCGGTGGTCTGGGCGAGGTGGCGCAGCACCTCACGGGTGCCGGGTCCGCGGCCGAGCGAGCCGAGCTGCTCGTAGAACCGCTGGCTCACCTGGTCGCCGACGTCGTACGTGCCGTCCTTGAGGCGGGTGACATAGCCCTTGTAGGCGAGCGTGCGCACCAGGTGGTACCGTGGTCGAGAGGTTGAGCCCGCTGCGGCGTGCGATCGCCTTGACCGGCAGACCCGGAGTTCGGGTGACGACCTCCAGGACGCGGAAGGCGCGCGCAACGCTCTGCACCAGGTCGTCCGGGCGTTCTCGGTCGGCGTCGAGTGCCACGTGCCCCCCTTGCTCGTCGGTGGGGTTGCCGACGGTCGTTTCGACTGCTGGTCCCGTCCGGATGGGTCTCGACAGGGTGGATCGAGGGTGCAACAGTGTGTGTGCCCTCGCAGACATCGTAGCCACGGGCGTGGCCGAGGTCACGATGCAGGTGGGAACACGGGCGGGATCACCCTGGGCGATCAACGACGACTGCACAGATACGGCGAATCCATGAATTTACCTGAACTGGATCATTTCCGGCAAGTACCCTCGGGGATTCGGCCCGGCGATCCGGGTCCGCTTCCCACCTTGAGTCCCACCACGAGAGGGCCGGCCCCGTTGCTCGATGACATGCGCAGCACGCAGGACCGTCCCTGGCGGGGCACGAAGCCCGTCCGGCTCAGCGGAATCTCGAACCTGAAGCCCCTGGTCCACGCGTCGGCCATGCCGGAACCGCGGGTGTTCTACGACGAGCTCGAGCGCGAGTGGGGCGAGGTCGCCCCCGTCGAGCTGGAGCCCGGCGTACCCGCCTGGCTCGTCATGGGACAGCGGCTCGTCTACGACATCATGCGCAACGAGCACGTCTTCGCGACCAACCCGCAGACCTGGAACGGGCACGCCCGCGGCGGCCTCCCCGTGACGTCGGGCCTGCGCCCGGTCCTCACGTCGCACCAGCGCTTCGCCGCGAACCACACCGACGGTGCCCTGCGGCAGCGCCTGCGCGAACCCCTCGACGACGCGTTCGAGCAGCTCTCGGAGGGCATCACCGCCTCGAAGACGCGCTCCCTGTGCAACCTGCTCATCGACCGTTTCGAGGACCGCGGCCGCGCGGACCTCATGCTCGAGTACGCGTCGGTGGTCCCGTTCCTCGTCGTCGCCGACATGATCGGGTTCGACCCGGAGGACGGGCAGCGCCTGTTCGACCTGACGCGCCGGGTCGCCGGCGGCGGGACCGATGCGGCTCCCGCCGTGGCCGAGGTCGACCGGATGCTCGGCGACCTCGTCGCGGCCCGCCGCAGACTTCCCCAGCGGGACCTCGCCAGCTCCCTGGTGGCGCACCCGAACATGCGGCAGGACGTCGAGGTGGCCCACACCCTGCTGAACGTCGCCTACGCGGGCAACCTGACGATGACTGCCTGGGTGGCGCAGACCCTGCTGCTGACCCTCACCGACTCCCGGTTCTCCGGCCGGTTGCACGGCGGACGCATCGACCTGGACAACGCCATGGACGAGGTGCTGTGGCGCTCCACGCCCACCATCAACACCCTGCCCCGGTTCGCCAGGCAGGACGTGGTGCTGGACGGCAAGCTCGTCGCGGCCGGCGACCCGCTCGTCCTCGCGATCTACGCCGCGAACACGGACCCGCGGATGGATACCGGGGACCCCTGGGACCACGTGGGCAGCCGCGCCCACGTGTCGTTCGGCACGGGCCCGCACGCCTGCCCGGCGCCCCGCACGGCGCGCGTCGTCGCGCGGATCGCCATCGAGACGATCCTGCGCAGGCTCGACGTCGTCCTGCGGATCCCCGCCGCCGACGTCGCCTGGGACCAGACCCTGTGGATCCGCCAGCCGGTGAGCCTCCCGGTCACCTTCCAGCCGCCGGTGGACTCGGCGTAACCGCTGGGGAGCGTCCGGCCGGTGTGCCGGGTGTGCCGGGTGTGTCGGCGGTAGACGGTAGGTTGCGCACGTGAGCGAGGAGGGTCACATGCGCATCGGTATCCCGGACGACGGCGGGCCGCTCGTGCCCGCCACCCCGACGACGACCGCCCGGCTGGTCGGTCTCGGTTACGACGTGGCGGTCTCGGCAGGCGCCGGAGCCGGCGCGGGCTTCCCCGACGCCGCGTACGAGGCGGCGGGTGCGGCAGTCGTGTCCGACGCCGAGGCATGGGCGTCCGACGTCGTGGCGATCACGCGGGCGCCCGACGCGCTGGCCACACCTGGCCCCGCCGGGCTGCGGCCAGGCGCGCGGGGCCCGGACGGGCTCAGGATCGGTGCGGTCCTGATCGCCCAGATCGCTCCCGCCGCCCGCCCCGACCTGGTGCGCGCGCTCGCCAACCGCGGTGTCACGGCCCTCGCCCTTGACGCCGTGCCGCGCATCTCCCGGGCGCAGTCGCTCGACGTGCTCAGCGCGCTGTCGAACGTCGCCGGGTACCGGGCGGTGGTCGAGGCGGCCGCCGAGTTCGGCGGCATGTTCTCGGGGCAGGTCACCGCGGCCGGCACCACTCCGCCCGCGAACGTCTTCGTCATCGGCGCGGGCGTGGCCGGGCTCGCGGCCATCGGCGCGGCAGGCAGCCTCGGCGCGCAGGTGCGCGCCTTCGACGTCCGGCCAGAGGTCGCGGAGCAGATCGAGTCCATGGGCGCGACGGTCGTCCAGGCCGACGCCGCCGCGCAGCAGGTCAGCACCGACGGTTACGCCTCGTCGCTCACCGCCGACCAGGAGGCGGCGGCGCAGCGCGCGTACGCCGTCGAGACGGCCGCCGCGGACATCGTCATCACGACGGCGCTCGTGCGCGGCACCGCCCCCACGACCATCACCGCCGAGATGGTCGCGAACATGCGGCCGGGCAGCGTGATCGTCGACCTCGCGGCACCGGGCGGCGGCAACTGCGAGCTGACGGTCCCGGGCAAGCGGGTGGTCAGCGACAACGGCGTGGTCATCCTCGGCTGGACCGACCTGCCCGACCGCATGCCCCGGCACACCTCCGAGCTGCTCGGCACGGCGGTCGCCAACCTGGTCCAGCTCGGCACGCCGGAGCGGGACGGTCGCCTCGCGCTCGACCCGGAGGACGTCGTCGTGCGCGGCATGACGGTGGCCGCCGGCGGCGAGGTGCTGTGGCCGCCACCGCCGGTGGCGGTGTCGGCGCCCGCCCAGGTGCGGCCCGCATCGTTGGCCGAGCCGCCGTCGCGGGGTTCTCGACCAGCGGGCAGCGGGTCTCGACCGACGGAGCGGGCTCACCCCGCCGTGCGGGCGGTGCTGATCGGCCTGGCCGCGACGCTCGCCGCGCTCGCCGTGGCGGCGTCACCCGCCGACCAGGCAGCGCACTTCACGGTGCTGGCGCTCGCCGTCGTCGTCGGGTTCTACGTGATCTCGCACGTCAGCCACGCCCTGCACACCCCGCTCATGTCCCAGACCAACGCCATCTCCGGGATCATCCTCGTCGGCGGGATGCTGCAGATCGGCTCGTCGAACCCTGTCGTGACGACGCTGGCGGTGCTCGCGTCGGCGGTCGCGAGCATCAACATCTTCGGCGGGTTCCTCGTGACCCACCGCATGCTCGGGATGTTCCGCAGGGGCGACACCACCGAGGGGAGCAGGCGATGACCGTCGAGTCAGCGGTCCAGGCCGTCTACCTCGTCGCGGCGGTGCTGTTCGTGCTGTCGCTGGCCGGCCTGTCGAAGCAGGAGACCGCGCGGCGCGGCGTCCTGCTCGGGATGACCGGCATGGGCCTCGCCCTGGCGGCGACGGTGGCGCTCGCGCTGGACCGGTCCGAACGGCCCGTCGGCGTGACCGCAGGACTGATCCTGCTCGTGCTTCTCGTGGGTGCGGCCGTCGGGACCTGGCGGGCGCGGACCGTCGAGATGACGCAGATGCCCGAGCTCATCGCGCTGCTGCACTCCTTCGTCGGCGCTGCGGCGGTGCTCGTCGGCTACGGGTCCTTTCTGACCGAGCCGCACACAGCAGGCGCCGGCACCACCGTGCACCTCGTCGAGGTGTTCCTCGGCGTGCTGATCGGGGCGGTGACGTTCACCGGCTCCGTGGTGGCGTTCGGGAAGCTCTCGGCGCGCCTGCGGTCGTCACCGCTGATGCTGCCCGGCCGCAACTGGCTCAACCTGGCCGCCGTCGTCGCGTGCGGGGCGCTGCTGTGGTGGTTCCTCACAGCGGGCAGCACAGGGGGCAGCTCGGGCCTGGTCCCGCTGCTGCTCATGACCGTGGTGGCGCTGGCGCTGGGCTGGCACCTGGTGGCGGCGATCGGCGGGGGCGACATGCCCGTCGTCGTCTCGATGCTGAACTCGTACTCCGGGTGGGCGGCCGCCGCTGCCGGGTTCATGCTCGGCAACGACCTGCTCATCATCACCGGTGCGCTCGTCGGCTCCTCGGGTGCGATCCTCAGCTACCTGATGTGCCGGGCGATGAACCGGTCGTTCGTCAGCGTGATCCTCGGCGGGTTCGGCGCGGAGCCGGGCGCCGTCGTCGAGGGCGGCGCCGTCGAACCGGGCTCCTACCGCGAGACGACGGCGCTCGAGGTGGCCGACCGCCTGACCGCCGCCCGCTCGGTGATCGTCGTGCCGGGCTACGGCATGGCGGTGGCGAAGGCCCAGTACCCGGTCGCCGACCTGGTGGCCCGGCTCGCTGCGCGGGGCACCACCGTGCGGTTCGGCATCCACCCGGTGGCCGGTCGGCTGCCCGGCCACATGAACGTGCTCCTGGCCGAGGCGAAGGTGCCCTACGACCAGGTGCTCGGCATGGACGAGATCAACGACGACTTCCCCGGGACCGACGTCGTGCTGGTCATCGGCGCCAACGACACGGTGAACCCGGCGGCGCAGGACGACCCGGCGTCGCCCATCGCGGGCATGCCGGTGCTGGAGGTGTGGCGGGCGCGCGAGGTGGTCGTGTTCAAACGGTCGATGGCGACGGGGTACGCCGGCGTGCAGAACCCCCTGTTCTTCCGGGAGAACACCGCGATGCTCTTCGGGGACGCGAAGGACCAGGTGGAGCTGATAGTGCAGGCGCTCTGACGACAGGCGCCGCCCAGTCCGGACCGAGGGACGGGGTCCGGACTGGGCGGCGACCGAGGAAGAGCGCGAGACAACAGAGCGCTGTGACTCAGCGCACCAGCCGGTCCGTGAACTCGTTCCCGAGCACCCCGTGCGGATCCAGCCGGTCCAGGACGGCGACGGCTTCCGACCACTGCCCGGCGCCGTACGAAGCGGGTATCGCCGACTCGATGACCTCGTCATCGGCCCAGGCCGCGGTATTCGTGTAGGCCCAGCCCTTCGACCACTCGACGCGCGCGAGCGCGTAGCCGCCGTCGAACGTGCTCATCAGGAACTGTTCGAGCTCCCGGTAGAACTCGTGGGCTCCGGGTGACGTCGGCTGGGTCAGCACGTCCACCCACACCGCGCAGTCGAACTCCGGGTGGTCGGGGTGCGGGCGGACGACGGACAGCAGCGGCGGGCGCGCGCCCGGCGCCGCGGAGTCGCCGGGCTGGTCGAGGCCGCTGACCCGGATCTCCACCTGCCCGTTGACCGGGAACTTGCCCGCGGCGGCCCAGGCCGCCAGCCGCTGCTTGTAGTAGGCGGCGAACTCGGAGACGACACGCTGGACGTTCGCGCGGCTGGTGAGGATCCCGTACCCGTTGGCGGTCTCGCGCAGCGTGGTGGGGCGTAGGTAGAACTGGAGCATGTAGGCGGGACCCCAGAGGTCCTTCGCGATGGTCGCGGTCAGCCCGGTCGCCGCCACCGTGTACTGCGTGGCGCCGAGCACGGGTGCGAGGTGCCAGGAGCCGCCGACGATGAGCCCTACCAGGCGGGACACCGGCGTCGGGATGATGTCGCTGAACGGGTAGTTGTACGGGGCGTACACCTGCCTGGACGTGAAGGGGCGCTCCGGGCTGAGGCTCCACACCTTGAGCCAGGGCCGGTCGGTGAACGCGAACCAGATCGTCTCCACCCGTCCGGACTCGGCCATGAAGTCGGCGAAGGTGTTCCCCCGCGCGGCGAGCGCACTGCCCGGTGCGGCGAACAGCTCGTCGGCGGTGAGGTCGACGCGGCTCTGGCAGCGCAGCGGGACCTCCTCGCCGGCCTGGAGCACCACCTCGGCGATGAGGCCGCGCCCGAGGTGGGTGGCCAGCGCCTCGCACTCCTCGTCGGTCCCGCGGTGGAAGGTCCGCACCACGTAGGCGTCGTGGTCGGCATCCCAGACGACGGCGGTGAGGGACAGGACGAGGTTGCTGAGGCTGCCGTAGGTGTGGCCAGGGCGGGCGGGCTCGCCGTCGGCCGGGACGCTGGTGCCGTGGGCGTCGATGGCGAGCGTGCCGCCAAGGGTCAGCTCACCCGGGGCGGGAGTGTTGGTGACTCCCAGCCCGTGGTCGGCGAGGAAGGCCAGCAGCGTCTCGATGGTCACCCCGGGCTGTGCCCGGACGGCGCCGGGGGCACCGGCGGGCGGGGCCGTGAGCTCCATGTGCGTCAGGTGCACGGTGGTGTCCAGCAGGAGGATCCGCGCGTCCGGCTCGGTGGCCTGGGTGATGGTCAGGGGTGACCAGGTGTGCGACTTGCCCCGCGCGCGGAGCCGCCAGCCGTTGGCGCGTGCCCAGTTGGCGAGGCGGGCGAGGTCCTGTCCGGTGCGGGGCGCACAGGCCCACAGCCCGCCGTGGGTGATCTCGCCCGCCCAGTTGATGTAGGGGGAGCGGTAGGGCATGAGCCCGGCCGGAAGCTCGGGCGCGGCGCTCGGGACACCGGCGGCGGTGGTGGCCGGGATGGTGACGGCGGTGGCCTGGGACGCGAGGGCGGCAGCGAACGGGATGCTCAGCGCTCCTGCGGCCGCCGCGCGCAGGACACCACGGCGGGAGAGCCCGCCAGTTCCGGAGGGTTCGGCGGATGTTGCAGGACCGGGGAGGTGTTCCGACTGATCCGACATGGCGCAAATGTACGATTACCTGGCGTGCGGCACCAGGGCTGCGGCCCGGCGCCTTTTGCTTTCCTGTGGTCTTCTGTGGGTGAATTGACGGTGACGCGCTGACATCGCGCGGCAACGACTTGGTATAAAGGGCGCACCAGGAGAGTCCGGTGCAGATCCTCAGTGCGGAGGCCGCGTGTTGAAACGCTCTCTCGTGACCGGAACGGTCGCGATCGTGGGGTTCCTGGTGCTAGTCGCGACCACTGAGCTCTTCTACTTCGGGCCGCCCGCCGGGGCCCACAACGCCGGCGAGGCGTTCGCGTCGGTCGTCGGCACCACGCTCATGCTGCTCACCTGGGCGGTCGTGAGCTGGTTCGTCGCGCGGACGGCGCGCGTCCTCCTCCACGCCCGGTACTCCGTGCTCATCGGCATGGTCGTCCCCGTGGCGGCGATCGTCGCCTTCGCGCTGACCGTCGACCTCGACGCCTGGGCAACGGGCTTCGGCGTGCTCCTGTTCGCGGCCGGGTCGGCCGGCGTGCTGGTGACGCTCCGGCGCAGCCGACACACCGAGTCCGCCCCGTTACCCCGGACCAACGGCCGCCCCCCGGTCCACATGGCGGCGTGACCCCGCCGTCCGACCGCCTCTCCGCCCGACCGCCCTCTTCGAGGTCTAACCTTCTCCCTTCTGAAACGGTTCAGAGCGGAGGAAGTTAGACCTCGAAGGGGTGTGCGGACGGACCAGCGTCACCAGAAGCGGGTGGGCAGGCCGTGGCGGGCGTAGACGCTCTCTATCGCCGCCCGGATCTGGGACGGCTCTCCCAGGTGTTCGTCGTCCAGGCCCAGGACCACCAGGGTCGCCACGCCGTCGTGCTCGGACCACCAGGAGTCCAGGCCGCCGCGCATCTGGCGCAGGCGACCGCGGGTCAGGCCCTGCGTGACCCCGCGCATGAGCACGCTGGAGGCCGAGGTACCCAGCGGCGCGGCGAACGTCGCGGGCAGCCGGCCCAGGTTCGAGGCCAGGCACAGCGGCGCGGTGGCGTCTCGCGCGGCGCGCCTCGCGACGGCGTCGGGCACCATCTGCATGAGCGGCTTCAGCGGGCCCAGTGTGTCGACCCGCGTGCCGAACGTCAGGGCCCGGAACTCGGCGGCGGCGCTCGCGCGGATCTGCGCCATGTCGGTCACCACCCCGGCCCGCTCGGGCGCTGGGGTCACCGTGGTGTCGACGGCGATCGAGACGCCGGACGTCGCGTTGGAGCGCAGGTCGTCCTTGCCGCGCAGGCTGACGGGCACCGAGACGCGCACCGGCATGCCGGCGGTCGCGGCGCCGGCGGCGAGCAGTACCTCCGTGCAGACGGCGATGAGCAGGCTGTTCGCCGTCCCGCCGGCCGCGTGGGCGGCGCGGTGCCAGGTCGAGGCATCGGTGTCGACGACGACCACCGGCGGGTTGGCGGGCTGCGTGTCGTCGGTGCGCGGTTCGGGCCGCGGCCGGTCCGCCGACTGCTGCGCCAGCACCGGCGGCACCGGGCCCTGCCTGGCGGCCTGCCGCAGACCGCCCACCGCGGCCCGCGCCTGCCCGGTGGCGTCGCGCAGGTCGGCCACGAGACCGGTCCGGATGCGCTCGCCCTCCTTGGGCAGCCTGCGGGTGGCGGACGGCGACCCGGTCGCGCCGGCGGCTTCCGCGGGCCACGCGTCAGGGGCTGTCCGGCCGATGGCGGCCTTGCCCGCTGCGACCGTGGCGGCCGCGACCGCTGCCTGGAACGCGCCGATGTGCATCCCGCCGTCGGCGACCACGTGCGACGTGACATAGCTGAGCACGCTCCCGCCGCTCGCCGTCGGCGCCGCCGCGAGGGCCCAGGTGGGACCGTGCTCGGGGTCCAGGTTCGCCTGGGCCTGCCGGTCCGCCCAGGTGAGCACCGCGTCGTCGGGCACGGGGGTGGACTCGATCGCCGGATCCAGCGACACCGTGGAAGCCGACCAGCGTGCCCGGGCGCCGGGGAGGCGGCCGGGCCGGACGACGCGCTGCAGCGGTCCGTCCGCCAGGCGGCTGTGCAGGACGCGCACTGCGGCGGCGTCCAGCGGCGCGGGCAGGCGCCAGACCGTCTGGTTCACCACCGCCACCCCGAGCACGCGGCGGGTGCGGAGGAAGAGGTCGTCGTCGTAGGTGAGGCGGTTGCTGGCCGCCATGTCGGTGGTGGTCGCCTGGCTGGTCACGGGGCCTCCGATGGGCGGGTGAGTAGAGTGCGCGCGTGCGTCACGTCCTGGCCCTGGTGGGCAGTCGAGGAGATGTCCAGCCGGCCCTCGCGGTAGGCCTGGAGCTGCGTCGTCGCGGGCACGAGGTGGTCACGGGCGTCGCGCCCAACCTCGTGCCGCTCGCCGAACGCCTGGGCCTGGACCCGGTGCCGCTCGGTATCGACTCGGCGGCCCTGCTGGGCTCCGACCTGGTGCGGCGCGACATGCGCTCGCCCCACCCCGTGCGGCGCGTGCGGGCGCTGCGCGCCGTCGCGGCGGCGGGCTGGGACGAGCTGCGCACCGGCCTGCTGGCCCTGCTGGACGACGTCGGCAGCGCCGACACGGTGGTGACCGGCCTGCTCGGCCAGGAGGTCGCGGCCGCCGTCGCCGAGCGGCGCGGGCTCGGCATGGCCGCCCTGCACTACTGCCCGGTCCGGGCCAACCGGGTCGTGTCGCCCGTGAGCGGGCTGCACGGGCCGGGTGCCACGCGGGCCGCCTGGGCGCTCGGGGAGCGGGTGCGCTGGGACCTGACCCGGCGCGCCGAGAACGACCAGCGCGGCGAGCTCGGCCTCGGCAGGGCCCGCGTGCACCTGCCCACCCGGCTGCGCGACGCCGGAGTCGTGGAGGTCCAGGCGTACGACCCGGCGCTCGTCCCCGGCCTGGCGGACGAGTGGGGTCCGCGCCGTCCGCTGACCGGCTTCCTGGCGTTGGACGACGACGCCCGCGCCCGCCTCGGGGAGGCCGGTTCCGGTGCCGGTCTCGAGGAGGTCCTCGCGGCCTGGCTGGACGACGGCGACCCGCCCGTCTACGTCGGGTTCGGCTCGATGCCCGTGGCGGACCCGCCCGCGCTGCTCGCCGCCGTCGACGCCGCGTGCGCGGAGCTCGGGGTGCGGGCGCTGGTCAGCGCCGGCTGGAACGACTTCTCGGCGGCCGACGGCGTCCCCGGTCCCGGCGTGGACGAGAAGCGGGTGCACGTGGTCGGCGCCGTCGACCACGCGGCGGTGCTGCCCCGCTGCCGCGCGGCGGTGCACCACGGCGGTGCGGGCACGACCGGTGCGGTGCTGCGGGCGGGGCTGCCCGCCGTCGTCGGCTGGTACTCGGCCGACCAGCCCATGTGGGGCGACGTGCTGCGAGGTGCCGGGGTCGGCGTGGCCCGCCGCGCGAGCACGCTCACGCAGCCCGGGGTGATCGCCGGGGCCCTCGCCGAGGTGCTCGACGACACCACCGCTGCCCGGGCGGTCGCGCTCGGCTCGCGGCTCGTGCCCGCCGACCGGGCGGTCGCCGCGGCCGCCGACGCGATCTCTGGCGCGGTCTCTGGCGCGACCTCCGGCGCGATCTCCGGCTGATCCTGCGTAGCGGCGCACCGTCACCACGGCTCCGCCGGGATCTGCCAGACCTCCGCCTCGGCCAGCACGAGGTCGCGCAGCGTGTCGGCGTCGGCCACGCGGTCGGGGTCCAGGCCGGCGACGCTGAGCACCGTCGCGTGACCCGCCGTCGTGCAGAAGGCGACCAGCCCACCGCCGGCGGCCCGCAGCTCGGCCGCGGTGGCCCCCTGGTAGTGCGACAGCGTGGCCACCGCACGGACCGCGCCGCCGGGCGCCTGCGTGTAGCCCTCGGGCGGCGTGCCGAGGTTGGACGCCAGCGCGGCGGCGACGGGCGGCTGCGGCAGCTTGCTCACGACGGTGTCGGGCAGCATCTGCACCAGCTCGAGCGGTACCGGCGACACACCCGGCTCCGCCCGGCCGACGGCGGTGTACGCCTCCTTGGTCGCCGCCCGCACCCAGCCGAGGTCGCGCGTGGCGAGCACGTCGGCCGGGATGGTGACCCGGGCGATCTTGGTGGAGTTCGCGCGCGGGTCGTCGTCGCCCCGGGTGGACACCGGTAGCGCGACGGGCACCGGCTCGCCCGGGAACCGGCCAGAGGCGTGCACCAGGCGGGCGAGGAACGCGACGAACCACGTGTTGGGCGTCCCGCCGTGCTCGGCGGCGACCTGGGCCACCCGGTCGGCCGGGAGCTCGAGATGCAGCACGGGGGCCCGCCAGCGATCTCCGACCTCGGAGTTCTCGACAGGCTCGACCAGCGGGGTCTCAGGGGTCCGGGCTGCTTCGATCAGCGGGGTGGCGGGCGGAGTTCGGCGTCCGCGTGCGGACTGCCGCGCCCTCGCCTGCGCCCACCGCGCGACGGCCGCTGCCTGCGCGGCGGCGTCGGCGGCGTCCGCGAGCAGCGCCCGGGTCCCGCGCTCCGGCGCCGGGACGACTATCGGGTCCGCACGCGTCGAGGCGCGCACCAGGGCGTCGATCAGCGCGGCGCCGTCCGCGACGGCATGCGCACAGGTCAGGGACACGATGCCGCCGACAACGGAGGCACCGTCGTCCGCACCCGCCCCAGTCGGAGGGTCCGCCACCACGTCCGCGGCCGCGAGCCGCCAGGACCGGCCGCTGGCCGGGTCGAGGGGCAGGTCGGCCTGTGCCTGCGCCCAGGTTCCGACGGCGCTCGCGGCGACGGCCGCCGTCTGCAGGTCGAGCACGGGCAGCGTGCCCGCGGGCGCCCACCGGTGCCGGGCGCCGGGCACCCGAGCGCGCACCACCCGGCGGTGCAGGGACCCGGCGGCGAGCCCCTCGGCCAGCTCGCGCAGGCGGTCCGCGTCGTACGGGCCGTCGAGCCGCCACAGCACCTGGTTGACGGCGGGACTGGCTTCGCCGTCGTGCCGGCGCAGGAACATGTCGTCGGCAAACTGCAGCCGTAGTGCGGACGCCTGGTTCGGCACGCTCGTCCTCCGTTCGGGCGGGTCCCGCTCCCGGGTGACCCGTCATAGTTCGGGTGAACCTTACCCATGAGGCTGACTTTCACCCGCTATATCCGGTATAACTGTCGCCGCAAGGGGACCGCGGAACTCGTCCGACGTCGTGCTGGCCGTGCCCACCTGACGATCTAGGGATCCGCACGCATGGAATACACCGAGCTTTCGGCCTACGACCTGCCGGCCGGGACCGTGACGTCCTGGACGCCGCGCGCCGACGCCGGCCGCTGGCTGCAGGACCCCAGAGAGCTGTCCCCGGGGCACGAGGCACACCTGCGCGACTCCGAGCCGGGTTCGTGGATCGGGTCCGTGCTGCGGGTGCCCGGCCCGTACGAGGCAGAGCCCCTGCGCCGCGCGATCCACGCGTGGATGAGCCGCCACGAGGTGCTCCGGACCACCGTCACGCGCGACGCCGGCCACGGCTGGCGCCGGGTGACCGCCCCCGCGGAGGCCGTCGCGATCCGGGACCTGGTGGTCGGCGACCTGACCACCGACCAGGTGACCGCGCTGCTGCCGAGCCTGCTCGCCGACGTCTCGCCGACCGCCTGGCCGCACTGCGTCCTGGCGAGCGTCGTCCCGGCAGCCCCGGACCCAGGCTCAGATTCAGACCCAGATTCAGACCCAGAGCCGGAGCGCACCGACCACTTCGTGCTCGCGTTCGGCGCCGACCACTCGGTGATGGACGCGTACTCCCAGCTCCTGTGGTTCGAGGAGATCGTCTCCCTGTACGACGCCGCCCGCCAGGGTGTGCCCGACGCCGACCTGCGCGCCCTCGAGGTCGGCTCCCACCTCGACTTCTCCGCCGAGGACCGCAAGCTCGCCATGACGCTGGCCGCCGACGGCGAGCCGGTGCGCCGCTGGCTCGACTTCCTCGGCCCCGGGGCGACCTTTCCGCACTTCGGCACGGGCATCACCCGTCCGGCCGTCGACGCCGCCGAGGCGGCCCGCCCGCAGGCGTCCCGGTCGTACTGGCTCGCCACCGCGGACCAGACCGACGACCTGAGCGCCCGCAGCCGCGCCCGCGGCGCCTCCGCCCAGTCCGGTGTGCTCGCCGCGTTCGCGCAGGCCGCGCGGCGGGTGCACGGGCCCGACCGGTTGCGGTTCGTCCTGCCGATGCACACCCGCTACGCGCCGCAGCACGCGGCCGCCGTCGGCTGGTACGTCGGCCTGTGCCCGGTTGACCTCGACCTCGCGGGTGTGGACCCGGTGCTGCGTACGGTGGCCGCGGGCCAGGGCGAGCCGACCCCCGTCATCGACGGCGACGCGCTGACCGCGACCATCGAGCGCGTGTACGCGGCGGTCTCCGCGGGCAAACCCCTGGTGCGGTACTCGTTCGCGCGCATCGCCGAGCTGGGCGGCATCACCGACGGCCCGCACTTCGCCGTGTCGTACGTCGACACCCGCTTCGTGCCGGGCGCCGAACGCTGGAGCACCTGGGAGGCAAGGACCCTGCGCAGCCCGGCGTACGGCACCGACGAGCTCTACCTCTGGTTCCTGCGCACCCACGACGGGCTCAACGTCTCCACCCGGTACCCGGACACCCCCGAGGCGCACGCCGCGATGGACGCACTGGTCGCGGAACTTCGTGGTTGTTTCAAGGCATTCGGTACGGAGAACATGCGGGAGGCGGTCGCATGATCCTCGGCGCGATGGGCACGTGGACCACGAGGCCCGGACAGGTGCTGCACGTGCGGCCGACGGCGGAGGCGCGCGCCGCCGCGGCGTCGGCCCCGGTGGACCCCGGACCGCCGTCGTTCCTCCAGGGTGACCACCTGCGCGCCTACGCGGCGCGCCGGGCGTCCGGCGGCCGGCACCGTGCCTGGACCGGCACGGCCTCCCACCTGGACGGTGTGTTCGACGGCGCGGCGCTGGCCCGCGCGCTGACCCGGCTGGTCCGGCGGCACGAAGGCCTGCGCACCTGGTTCGACGTCGATGCCTGCACCGCCGGCGGTTCGCCCGTGCGACACCTGGTACCCGCGGACGCCGTCGCCTTCGAGCCGGTGGCGGTGCCCGCGTTCTCGCCGCGGCCGGGCGGCTCGTGGGACGACTGGGTGACCACGCACCTCACCGAGACGTTCGACGCCGCCTGCCGCCCCGACTCCTGGGCGCCGTTCGCCCTCGGGGCCGTGGTCACCGACGACGGGTTCGGCCTGTTCTGGGGGTGCGACCACGCGTTCACCGACGGGGCGTCACAGCTCATGGTGCTCAGCGAGCTCGAGGAGCTGTACGCGGAGGAGCTGAACCCGTCCAGCTGGTCGAGCCTGCCGAGACCCGAACCCGACACCGCGGGCTCCTTCCTCGCCCACACCGAGGCCGAGCACGCTCTCGCCGCCGCGACCCCCGCGGACGCCCCGGAGATCCAGGCCTGGGCCGACGCCGTGACCGCGCACTACGGTCGCCTGCCCAGCTTCGCGCTGGACCTCGGCCTGCCACCCGGCGAGACCGCCCCGGTGCGGATCCGTTCAGCGACCCTGCTCGACGCCGACGGCCTCGCCCGCCTGGACGAGCTCGTCGCCGCCCACGGAGCCCGCTTCACCGGTGCGGTGTTCGCGGGTATCGCGCTCACCGACGCCCGGCTCACCGGCGCGACCGACTGGTTCGGCGTCACGGTGGTCGGCACACGCGGGCCCGGGTTCGAGACCACGCAGGGCTGGCTGTGCAACTTCGCTCCGGTCACCTTTCCAGTGGCCGACGACGGCGTCCCGGCGTCCTTCGCCGCCGTCCTGCCCGCAGCGGACGCGGCGTTCCGGCAGGCCAGGAAGGTGGCGAACGTCCCGGTGCACGCCGCGCTCGGCGTCATGCTGGCCGACTGCGTGCTCGATCCCGCCTCGCTCGGCAGCCCACAGCTGATCAGCTACCTGGACCTGCGCCGGTTCCCGGGCGCCGGCCGCCCGGCCTACGACAACGGCCTGCACTTCACGGGGGAGGGCCGAACCGCCAACGCGTCCCTGTGGGTGAACCGGGACCACGAGCGGCTGTATCTCGTCACGCAGAGTCCGGACGCGCCGGCGGCGCAGTCCGCAGTCGACCGGTACATCGCCGAGCTGACGGCCACGTTCGAGGCGGCGGTCAGCGGGGGTGCGCCGGTCGGCGCGCTGGCGGAGGTCGACGACGTAACCCGGGACGAGCGCCTGGAGGCGACCGGTGCGGGTCGTATCGGCTGACCTCTGGGAGCCGGCGCCCGGCCGGGTGCTCACCTGGGACGTCACGCCGGGTGCCGGCCTGGTGCCCGAACCCGCGCCGATCACCTTCAACCAGCGCAACCATCTGCTCGGCACGTCACACGGCGAGCCGAGCGTGTGGATCACCGCCGCGTTCGACGTCGAAGGCCCCGTCGACGTCGGCGCGCTGGAGGAAGCCTTCCGGGACATCGTCGCCAGGCACCCCGGGCTCCAGGTGGAGGCGGTCCACCGGCCTCCCGAGCAGGCCTGCGGCGTCGGCCTGGTGCGGCACGATCCCGGCACCCTCGTCTGGCAGCGGGCCGACGGACCGGTCACCCGCACCGTCGCGGCGACCAGGGAGCACCTGGTGGCAGAGCTCGGCCGACGATGCGCGCCGTTCGGCTACCCGGCCTTCCTGCCTGCCGTGATCAGCCGCCCTGACCGGTCCACCATCGTGCTCGGTATGGATCACCTGCACACCGACGCGTGGTCCACCACCGTCGTCATCGACGAGCTGGCGGCTGCCTACGCGGAACACGCCCGGCACGCGGCGGCGCCGGTCCCCGTTCTGGCCGGTGCGGTCACGGCGGGCGTCGCGACCGGAGCCGCGGCCCGCCCGATGGTCGTAGTTCGCCCGACGGCGGCAGCGGCGTCGGTCCTGCCTGCAGCCGGCCCGGCGTACGTCGGCGTCGACGATCCGCGGCTCGCGACCTGGCACGGTTTCCTCCGCGAACGCGGCTGGGCGCTGCCCACCTTCCCGCTCCCGCTCGGCGTACCCGACGGCGAGCGGGCACCGCAGCGCACAGTGGTCCGCTCCCTGGCCGGCCCCGAGACGGCAGACGCCGTCGCACGGCGCGCCGCAGGGGCTGGTGCGTCGACGTCGGCCGCCGTGCTGGCCACCTTCGCCCGGGCCGTTCATGACCTCGGCGGCCCCACCGTGCTGGAGACGCTCCTGCCGGTGCATACCCGCGCCGACGAGACTGCCCATCGGGCCGTCGGCTGGCACACGACGACGGTGCCGCTGCGTATCGAGGTGGACGCCCCCGTGCTCGCCGGGGGCTCGGCCGGAGCGCGGGCCGACATCTTCACGGACATCGTCACCGACACAGCGATCGCCGCCACCGGCAAGGCGCTGCGGGCCGCGCGGGAGCTGTCCGCGGTGCCGCTCGAACAGCTCGTCGAGACGTTGCCGCACCCGCTGCGGTTCCCGCGGCGAGACATCTTCCAGGTGTCCTACCTGGACTACCGCCGGCTCCCCGGCCATGCGACGGCCGCCGAACGGCGGGCGCACCACGTCTCGGCGGCGACCCTGGCCGACGACCTGCAGGTCTGGGTGTCCCGCACCGACGACGGCCTGGCGGTCCGCGCGCGCATGCCGCGTACCGACGTCGCGGTGGAGACGATCGACGCCCTGCTGGACCACTGGGCTGAGCGCCTCACGGAACTGGCCGTGGGCTGAGTCGACGCCCGCCGCGAAATCGACTCCAACACAGTGCATGCTGTCGTCGGCGTGTCGCGTGCATCGTGTAGGGGTCGTTCTGGGGTCCCGGACGAGCGTAGGGGTGGTCGCACTCTCAGAGCTGAGAGTGCGACCACCCCTACGTTCGCCTGATCCAGAGCGACCAGGCCTACGGTCGGCAGCGGCGGTCAGGCTCCCGCGGGGACCCGTCGGGCCGCGTCCGCGGCGGTGAGCTCCGCGGCGTCGTAGTCCGCGCCGCCGTCGAGGCTCGGCATCATCGAGGTGAGCTGCGGCTTCCACTCGGCGTACCGCTCGGGGAAGCAGCGCTCGAGCAGCCCGGTCATGGCGGCGACGGCGGTCGAGGCGCCCGGGGACGCGCCGAGCAGGCCGGCGATGGTGCCGTCCTTGGCCGCGACGACCTCGGTGCCGAACTCCAGCACGCCACCCTTGCCCTTGACCCACTTCATCACCTGGACGCGCTGGCCGGCGGTGATCTGCTCCCAGTCGCCCGGCTGCGCGGTCGGCATGAAGCGCTGCAGCTCGTGGAACTTGGTCTCCGGAGCGGCGACGACCTGGCCGACCAGGTAGGCGGTGAGGTCCATGTTCTTCGCGGCGACGCCGAGCATCGTGCCGATGTTGTGCAGGCGCAGCGACGTGATCAGGCCGAGGTACTTGCCCTTCTTCAGGTAGTTCGGGCTGAACCCCGCGTACGGGCCGAACATCAGGTAGCTCTTGCCGTCCACGATGCGCGTGTCCAGGTGGGGCACGGACATCGGCGGGGCGCCGACGTCGGCCTTGCCGTACACCTTGGCCTGGTGCTGGGACACGATGGCCGGGTTGTCCGTGCGCAGGAACTCGCCCGAGATCGGGAAGCCGCCGTAACCGCGCGCCTCCTTGATGCCGGAGGCCTGCAGCAGCGGCAGCGCGCCACCGCCCGCGCCGACGAACACGAACTTCGCCCGGACGGTACGACGGCGGGTGCCCGCGTTCCAGGAACGGTCGTGCAGGTTCAGGCGCCAGCGCCCGTCCCGCAGCTTCTTCAGGCCCCGGACCTCGTGGTTCAGGTGCAGCTCTGTGTTGTGCGCCGTGGCGAACTCGACGAGCTTCTTGGTCAGCGACCCGAAGTCGACGTCGGTCCCCTCCGCGGCGCGCGTGGCCGCGATCGGCTCGTCGGCGTCGCGGTCCTGGGTCATCAGCGGCGTCCACTGTCCGATGACCTCGGGGTCCGAGCTGAACTCCATGTCGCTGAACAGCGGGTGCACGCTGAGCGCCTCGTAGCGGCGGCGCAGGAAGTCGACGTTCTCGGCGCCGCGCACGAACGTCATGTGGGGCGTGACGTTGATGAAGTCGGTGCCCTCCATCAGGCCGGCGGTCAGGAGGTGGTTCCAGAACTCGCGGGAGGTGTGGAACTGCTCGTTGATCTTCACCGCCTTGGAGATGTCGACGGAGCCGTCCTTGCGCTCCGGCGTGTAGTTCAGCTCGCAGAGTGCGGCGTGGCCGGTACCCGCGTTGTTCCACGGGTTCGACGACTCGAGCGCCACCTCGTCCAGGCGCTCGTAGATTCCGATACGCCAGGTCGGCTCGAGGATCGTGAGCAGCGCGCCGAGGGTGGCGCTCATGATCCCTCCGCCGATCAGCGCGACATCAACCTCTTCAGAGGGACGCGGGGCTGTCTGGAGATAAGAAGTCACGTGAAGAACGATAGCGGGCTTGTGAAAAGTTGAACGAGCGCTGTGGCGTGAATCACGTGCTGCGATCCGTGACCTCCCTCACGCTCGCAGCGCTCGCCGCCGCACCTCCCGCTCAGCGGGCAGGGACCGCGGACGGCCACGGCCCCAGCTCGGGCAGCTCACCCGGCAGGGGGGTCGCCGGCACGCGCCCGGCGAGCCACGCCGTGACGTCCCGCGGGTCGCCGGCGATGTCGTCGACGGCGACGCCGTCGGGCAGCCGTACCGCCAGGAACTCGCGCAGGTGGGCGCACAGGGCGTCGTCCCACGTCTCGTACCCGACCTCCTGCGACGTGCCCGTCAGGGCGTCCACCGAGTGGATCCGCACCTCGCGCCACCAGGCGAGCACGCAGCCCGAGAGGGGTCCGCCGCGATACCCGCTGGGGGCGGCCCAGAGCGGCGACCCGGGCTCGGGCCAGGCGCTCGCCAGGTCGTCGCGCAGGGCGCCGAGGACCGCCAGGTGCTCGGCCACCGTGCGGCCCGAGCCTGCCTCGATCCCGGCGTTGCGGGCCTCCTGGCTCGCGTAGACGGGGACCACCTCGCCGTTTTCGGCGGCCTGCGCCTGACCGCGCAGCGCAGTGCCCAGCGCCGCGATATGGGACAGCACGTGCCCGCGCGTCCAGCCCTCAAGGGTCGACGGCGCGGCAAGGTCCGCATCGGTCAGGTGCCCGACGGCGGAGATCAGCGTGCCGAGGCCCGCGTCGGAGTCGGCAAGGGCGTGCGAGACGGTGCTGGTGCTGCTCACTGTGTTGCCTTCTGTGCTGCTCACGGTGGGGCTCCTTCGTCGGGCGGCGTCATGGGGTGCGTGCGGAGGGACAGGTCAGGGCCAGAGCAGGCCGCGGTTCCAGCCGTCGGCCTGGGCCCGGTACAGCAGGCGGGTGTGCGGGCCGTCGTCGGGCGCCTGCCAGAACTCGACCTCCGTCGGCGCGAGGACGTACGCGGTCCAGTCCGGGGCAGCCAGCTCGGTGTCGGCGGTGACCGCGCCGAGCGCCTCCTCGAAGGCCCGCACGTACTCCTCCCTGGATCCCAGCGGCTCGCTCTGCCGGTTGACGAGCCCGGCGGCGCGCGAGGCGTCGGGCCGCGCGAGGAAGTCCGCGCGGCTCGCCTCCACGCCCGCCGATGCCGCGCTGCCCGTCACCTTGACCTGGCGGCCCAGCTCGGGCCAGAAGAACGTCAGCGCCGCATGCGGGTTGGCCGCCAGGTCGCGCCCCTTGGGACCCGACGACTGCGACGCGAACCACCAGCCGTCCGCCGTCACGTCCTTGAGCGCAACGGTCCGCGCATGCACCCGCCCCGACGGCTCGGCCGTCGAGAGCGTCATGGCATGCGCCGCGAGCAGGTCCGCCGCTATCGCCTCGTCCATCCAGGTGACGAACAGCTCGTGCGGCGTGGGCGGCGCGGCATCCGGGTCGAAGGCCGGGAGCCCGGGCCGGGCGAACGTGGGCAGGGCGCGCAGGCGCTCGCGGAAGGTCACGTGTTCTCCTCTGGGGTCAGCTGGTTGGTCAGCAGGCCGACGAAGCCGCGCACCGCTGCGGTCAGCGCTTCCGGGTCCTGCGTGGCGCGGGCCAGGACGTAGCCGCCCTGGATGATCGCGAGGGCGGCGTGCGCGCGGTCGCGCGCGACGTCGTCGGGCAGCCCGGTCTCGCGGAAGATCGTGGTGAGGGCGCCGAGCAGGCGCGCGAAGTAGGCGGCGAGCACGTCGTGCAGACCGTCGTCGTCCATCACTGCCTGGTCGGCGGTGAGGCGGCCGACCCGGCAGCCCGCCAGGGCGTCGCGCGGCCGCTCGAGGTAGGCGACGAGCCGCTGGATCGCTGGGGAGTCGCTGCCCAGCGTCGTCATCGCCCGGGCGAGGAGCTGATCGACGGTCGCGCCGACGGCCGCCACGGCGAGGTCGTGCTTGGTGGGGAAGTGGTGGTAGAGGCTGCCCTGCCCGACGCCGGAGGCCGCCAGCACCGCGCGGGGGCTCGTCGGCCCGACCCCCTGGACGGCGAAGAGATCCTGCGCGGCGTCGATGAGGCGGTCACGTGCGGTCGGCGTGCTCATCGCCGCACCATACCTACCTCCAGGTATGGTGCGCAACCAACAAGGCCTTGAACGCCCAGGTCACGTGTGTCGGCCGGGCGCCTTGCAGGGGTGGTTCAGAACAGGCTGATGACGCCCAGCACGCCGACCGCCAGCGCGAGCGCGAGCGAGACCGCGATCAGGACGCTGTGCACGGTGAGGAACTTCGTCGCCCGCCCGTCGGCGTCCCGCGACCGGGGGTCGGCGGCGATGCGCTGCCAGAACCGCGGCCAGATGACCAGGTTCCACACGCCGGTAGCAATAAGTACGACGGACCACCCAACAGAAATTTCCACGGCCCCAGTATGAGCCTGGCGGGTATCAGAAGTAGTCGCGGACGTGGAGCTGGCGGTGGGGGAGCAGGGCGGTAAGGGTTGTGTCGTGGTCAGGGGCGCCAGTGAGGTGGCCCGCCAGCCGCAGGTTCGCCGCGGACTGCGCGCCCGCGTACAGCAGCGCCAGCCCGTTCGGGCTGAGCACTGGCCGCTCGTGGTGCGCGTCCTCGACCGCGAGGGTGTCCCGCTCGACGTGCGTGACGCCGTCGGACACCGTGAGCGTCCACGCGCCGTCGAGATCCCGCGCACCGCGGACCGCGAACGGGACGCGCGCGCCCTCCAGCGGCGAGCGGAGGCCGCCCAGCGCCCCGGCCACGTCCAGGATCCGCAGCATGTAGGGATGGGCCGAGTGCACCGTAGAGGTCAGGTCGGGCAGCACCAGCCAGGCGGGATCCAGGCCCGACGTCGAGACCCGCGCCGTGCCGACCACCGTCGAGAAGCTGCCGATGGTGCGCCACAGGGCGCGGGCGGCGTCGGGCGTCAGGGCGATGAGGTCGTCGACCTCCATGAGGGCGGTGGCGGGCGTGTAGCCCTCGCCGCGGATCCAGCTCGCGAAGCCGATCACCTCGCCCGCCGTCGTGTCGATCGCGAGGGTGACGCCCGTGTAGTCGGCGAAGAACTTCTCCGGCGGGGTCCAGAACGGCTTCTCCGCGCGCGACACCGGCCCGTTCTGGGCGGCGGCCCACCGGTGGTGGACGGCGACTATCGCGTCGAAGTCGGCGATACCCGCCCGGCGCGTGACGACGCCTTCGGGCGCCGCCAGGCGGTTCAGGTTCAGCAGGGGGACGTCGACGTCGTCGAACGAGCCGACCACCTCGTAGCCGAGCCTGCGGTAGATGCCTGGCGCCGAGGGGTAGAGCGTCGAGATCACCTCGCCGTGCTCCCGCGCCTGCCCGAGGGTGGCATCGAAGAGGCGGCCGAGGTGGCCGGATCCGCGTCGCTCCGGCTCGACGGCCACCCCTGCGACGCCCGCCGTCGGCACCCGCGCGCCGTGGAACCACGACGTGAACCCGTAGACCCGCAGGCGTGCGGCGAGGCCGTCGTCGTCGAACGCGCCCCACTCGCGGAAGCCGGCGGCCTCCCACTCCTCGCGCGTCGGGACCGGGCGGCCGTCGTTCGGCGCGCCGAACGCCTCTCCGCCGAGGCGGGTGTAGTCCGGCTGGTCGGCGTACTCGACGGGGCGCACGGTGAGGCTCATGGAGGCGACCTTAGGCAACTGGCGCTCGGGCATCCATCGGAATACCAGGTTGAGCTCCGGGCGGTCAGTCGCCGAATCAGTCGCCGAAGTAGGTGACGAGCTCCTCCGCGGGGTGCGGCCGGAACAGCGGGGTGCGCGTCACCTCGAGCGGTTCCGGCGTGAGCAGCCCTGGCAGCTCCGCGTCGGCTCGGCGGTCGCCGGGGGCGGAGCCGTCGTCGGGCACGAGGTCGCGCTGGAAGAGCACCGCGTCGTGCCACTGGCCGAGCTTCCAGCCGATCTTCTCGAACGAGCCCGCGCGGGTGAAGCCCGCCGCCTCGTGCAGCGCGATGGCCGGGTCGTTCGGCAGCACGATGCTCGCGATGGCGCGGTGGTACCCGCGGCGCGCGAGCCGCGCGAGGAGCGTGCCGTAGAGGGCGCGGCCGACGCCCTGCCGCTGGTGGTCGGCGGCGACGTACACGTTGGTCTCCAGCGTCCACCGGAACGTCGGGCGGTCCGCGAACGGCCTGGCGTACGCGAAGCCGGCCACTACGCCGTCCGCCTCGAGCACGAGCCAGGTCTCGCGGCCGAAGAACCGCTCGATCCGGCGTGTCATCTCGCGGGAGTCCGGCGGGCTGGTCTCGAAGGTCGCCGCCGAGTCGGCGACGAACGGGGCGTAGATGGCGGCGCAGGCTGCGGCGTCGTCTGGAGTCGCGACGCGGACGATGCTGTCCATGGACGGATCCTGCCGTGAACAGGCCCGATGCGATGATCGCAGCGTGGGCTTGACGACGGTGGGTCGAGCGGGTAGATCAGGTGGGCTCGCCCGACGGCGGAGCGCCTTCGAGGCCGGGCGCGAGGTTCTTCTGCAGCCGCATCACGTCGTGCCAGCGGCCGTGCTTCCAGCCGATCTCGCGGAGCGTGCCCACCACCTCGAAACCTAGCGCGACGTGCAGCCCGAGGCTTGCCTCGTTCGGGAGGGCCAGGCCCGCGACCAGGCGGCGGTACCCGCGTTCGGCGAGCCGCTCGAAGAGGGCCTCGTAGAGCGCCCGGCCCGCGCCCGTGCGGCGGCGGCCGGGTTCCAGGTAGACGCTGGTCTCGACCGACCAGCGGTAGGCCTCGCGCGGCGAATACGGCGCGCCGTAGGCGAAGCCGACGACGTCCTGTCCGCCCGCTGCTGTTGCGCCCGGGGCCTCCGCGCCCGGGGCCTGCGCGACGAGCCACGCGTGGCGGTCCGTGCAGCCTGCGATGCGCCGCGCCATCTCCTCGGTGCTCGGCGGCTCGGACTCGAAGCTGACGTGGGTGTCGCGCACGTAGTGGCCGTAGATGTCCGCGCAGGCCGCCGCGTCGTCGGGTGTGGCGGGTCGGATCGTCAGGTCCATGTCCCGATCGTGCCCGACATCCGGCCGCGTGCGAAGCCGTGTCCGGGAGGCCGGGGCCGATGTCGGTGGCTGGGCATAGCGTGTGGCTCGTGACCACGCTCCAGAGACGGGTGCTCCTCGTCGCGATCCTCGGCTCGTTCGTGTCGTTCCTCGACGGCACGGTCGTGAGCGTCGCGCTGCCCGCCATCGCGGAGGAGCTCGGCGGTGCGGGTATGGATGGACTGGCCCTGCAGCAGTGGGTGGTCGACGCGTACCTGGTGACCCTCGGCGCGCTGATGCTCGTCGCCGGCTCGGTGTCCGACGTCTACGGGCGACGCCGGGTGCTGGCGGCCGGGCTCGTGGGGTTCGCCGTCGCCTCGGTGCTGTGCGCTCTCGCCCCTACCGGCCCTGTCCTCGTGATCGCCCGCGCGCTGCAGGGCGTGGCGGGTGCCCTGCTGGTCCCGAGCTCGCTGGCCCTGATCGTCGCGACGTTCGGTGGCGAGGCGCAGGCCCGTGCGATCGGCCGGTGGACGTCGTGGACGACCGCCGCGATGATCGTCGGCCCGTTCGTCGGCGGCATGCTCGTCGACCTCGCGTCCTGGCGCTGGGTGTTCTGGATCAACGTGCCCGTCATCGCCCTGACGCTCTGGCTGCTGCGCGGGGTGCCCGCAGGGGAGGGCGAACCCGGCCGGCGGGTGGACGTCCCGGGGGCCGCGCTGGCCGCGTTCGGCCTCGCGGGCGTGGTGTTCGGGCTGATCGAGGGGGAGCGGCTCGGGTGGACCTCGCCGGTGATCCTGGTGTCCGTCCTCGCGGGTGCGGTGATGCTGGTGTCGTTCGTGCTCTACCAGCGGCGGGCCGCGGACCCGATGCTGCCGCTGCGCCTGTTCGAGGCGCGCAACTTCGCGTGGGGCAACCTCGCCACCTTCGCGATCTACGGCGCGTTCTCGCTGGGCGGGTTCGTGCTGACGCTGTTCCTGCAGCAGGTCGCCGGGTACTCCGCGACGTGGTCCGGCGTCGCGCAGCTGCCGACCACGCTCGCGATGATCCTGCTGTCGGCCTGGTTCGGCACGCTCGCCGGCCGGTACGGGCCGCGGCTGTTCATGACGCTGGGCCCGGTCGTCGCGGCGGTCGGGTTCCTCCTGATGCTCTCGATGGACGAGACCGCGTTCTACCCGACCCAGGTGCTGCCCGGCCAGCTCGTGTTCGGCCTCGGTCTCTCGATCACGGTGGCGCCCCTGACGGCTGCCATCCTCGGCGCGGTCCCGGCCCACGACGCCGGCATCGGCTCCGCGGTGAACAACGCGGTCTCGCGGGTCGCCGGGCTGCTCACCGTGGCGTTCGCGGGCATCATCACCGGCGGTGTGCTCGACGTCGCCTCGTTCCACCGGACACTCCTGGTGACCGCGGCCCTGCTCGTGGTCGGCGGGCTGCTCTCCCTGACGGGGATCCGGAACACACATGGGGCAGATCCGAACCAGGCACTGGTCAAACCGACTTAGGTGTGCCTAACCTCAGCGCATGGCATTCAAGGGGCGCAAAGCGGTCGATCCGCACGTCGTGATGGCTGAGGTCGTCAACACCAAGCAGATCACGCCGAACATGATGCGCGTGACGCTCGGCGGTGACGAGCTCGCCCAGCTCACACCGGCGGGCTACGACCAGTGGTTCCGCCTCTTCCTGCCCCGCGTGGGACAGGACATGCTGCGCCTGCCCAAGCGCACCTCGGGGCTCTGGTACGCGGAGTACCTCACCACCCCGAAGGCCCAGCGCCCCTGGGTACGCAACTACACAGTCCGCGCCGCTCGGCCCGACCTGAACGAGATAGACGTCGACTTCGTGCTGCACGCCGCGGAGGACGAGACGCCGGGCGACCCCGAGCACGCCGCGGGTCCGGGGGCCGGCTTCGCCCAGGCCGCCGACCAGGGGATGCGAGTCGGCATCCTGGATCAGGGCATCACCTTCGACGCGAGCCACCCGCACGGCTGGACGCTCCTGGTGACCGACGAGTCCGGGCTGCCCGCCGTCGCGGGCATCTGCGAGTCGCTCCCCGACGACACCCGCGGCACCGCCGTCATCGAGGTCCCCACCGCTGGGGACAAGCAGGAGTTCCGGGCGCCGTCCGGCGTCGAGATCCGCTGGGTGGTGCGGTCCGACGCGCACGCCGTCCCGGGCCAGGCCGCGCTCGCGGAGCTGCACGAGCTCGAGCTGGCCGGGCCGGCCACCGACGTGTACGCGTTCACCGTCGGCGAGTCGTCGCTGGCGACCGGCGCGCGGCGGCACCTGGTCAACGAGCGCGGCGTGCCCAAGGCGCAGGTCGACTTCGTGGGCTACTGGCGGCACGGCCGCTCGTCCCCGGGCTGAGCGGAAGGGTGGTCGGCAGAACGTCAGGTAGTCGGCATTCCGAGGTGCCGACCATCTGACGTTCTGCCGACCATCTCCATCACCAGCTCGGCGCGTGAGGGTGACCACAGGGCGGGGTGAGGGAGACCTGTGCACAGGCGGTGTTTGCGGGGGCGGCTCTGGGCGACAGTCGGTGCATGAACGAGACCGAGATACTCCTCGCGCGGGAGCACGACCGCGAGTCGCTGCGCCGGGCGCTCCGGGACAACAAGATCGAGAAGATACGTCGAGGCGCCTATCGCGACAGGCGGACCTCGACGGGCGACCGGTACCGGGACGCGACCGAGCGTGCGGTCGCCCGAATCGTCGCCGTCGGTACCCAGCTTCGTCACGCCTGCGTGAGCCACGAGTCGGCCGCCTTGCTGCACGGGCTTCGCCTGTGGCAGCTGCCGCAACGCGTACACGTCATACAGGACTATCGAGCGTCCTCGGCGTCCGCCCGAGACATCGCGCGACATCGCCTGACCCTCGGTGCGCACGAGCGGACCGAGGTCGGCGGCCTTGCGGTGACGAGCCTGGAACGTACCGTTGCGGACTGCTGTGTCTCGCTGCACCCGTTGCTCGCGCTCGTCATCGTGGACCATGCGCTCGCGCTGGGGCTGGACCTCGGGGTTGTCCGCAAGCTGGTCGGAGGTATGCGTGACGTGCGCGGTCGCCGTCGTGCACTCCTGGTGCTCGAACTGGCGGACAGCGGCGCCGAGTCTGCATGGGAGACCTGGCTGCGATATCTGGTGCTGCGAGCGGGCCTTCCGCGCCCGGTCACCCAGCTTCGGGTGAGTACGCCTCACGGTGAGTTTCGCGCTGACCTGGGTTGGACGCCGTTTCGGCTGCTGGCCGAGTTCGACGGCCGCGCGAAGTACGTCCCGGGGGCGCTCGGCCCCGGGCACGACGCCCACCGCGCGCTCTTCGACGAGAAGCGTCGCGAGGATTACCTCCGGGAGGAACGCTGGGGGGTGGTGCGCGTGACGTCCTCGGACGGCGCCGGCCCTGCCCTTGCCCGGGTGCTCCGCCACGTCCCGGACGAGGTGCGCGCGTCGTTACGCCCGATCCGGCTGCTCCCGCCGCCGCCGAGCCCTTCGAGCAGTCGGCAGAACGTCAGGTAGTCGGCATTCCGAGGTACCGACCACCTGACGTTCTGCCGACCACATGAGCCGTGCCCGCGCGGAATAGGGTTGGCGAGGCGGGAGGGGTGTGTCAGGGTCCCGGCGTGGCTTCCTTCATCTCGCACCTCACCGTGGACTGCTCCGACGCCTACTCGCTGTCCCAGTGGTGGAAACCGGTGCTCGGGTACCAGGACGTACCCGGCGACCCGAACCTGCCGGGCCACGACGAGTGCATGATCGTCGACCCCGCAGGCAAGGGGGTGCCCGTCCTGTTCATCGAGGTACCGGAGGGCAAGTCGGCCAAGAACCGGCTCCACCTCGACCTGCGCCCCCGGGCGGACCTGCGGGACACCGAGATCGAGCGGCTCATCGCGCACGGCGCCACGGTGCTGGGTGACCATCGCGGGAAGTACGGCCCCGGCACCGGCTGGGTGACGCTCGCCGACCCAGAGGGCAACGAGTTCTGCGTGCTCCGCTCCGAGGCCGAGGCCGAGGCCGAGACCGAGACCGAGGCCGAGACCGCTGCCCAACCGGCCCCGACCGAGGCCGCCGACGCGTGAGCGCCTGGGAGATCCGGCCCGAGCGGCCCGAGGACTTCGCGGCGATCCGGAAGGTACTGGTCGCCGCGTTCGGCGAGGACAGGGTCGCCGACGGCGTGGACCGGGTCCGCGAGTCCTGGATCTACCGGCCGGCGCTCGCGCTGGTCGCGGTGTCCGACGGCGAGGTGGTCGGCCACGTGATGATCGACGGCTGCACGGTCACGAACGGCGCCGGTGAACGCACGGTGGCGATGCTCACGCCCCTCGCCGTCAGCCCCGAGCACCAGCGCCGGGGCATAGGTGCCGCACTGGTGCGGGCCGCCCTCGCCGGCGCGGAGGCCGCGGGCGAGCCGTACGTCGTGCTCGAGGGCAGCCCGAAGTACTACGGCGCGCTCGGCTTCCTCCCGGCCCGCGACCACGGGATCACCATGCACCTGCCGGACTGGGCCCCGCCCGAGGCGGCCCAGGTCTACCTGCTGCCGGCATACGACGGAAAGGATCCCGGGCTGCGGGGCGTCATCGGCTATCCGCCGGTGTTCGACTGATCTCCGACCACCCCGCACCCGGTTCGTCCGCCCGCTGACCCCGCGCCCGGCGTCAGACCCGGACGACCACCTTGCCGCGCGTGTGGCCCGTCTCGCTGGCCCGGTGCGCGTCCGCGGCGTCGGCCAGGTCGAAGACCTGAGCGATCTCCACGGTCAGCTTGCCGGCGTCGAAGAGTGCGGTGAGGGCGTCGAGGTCCGCCGCGGACGGGCGCACCCAGACGTAGTGCCCGCCGTGCTCGGTACGCGCGGTGGGGTCGGCGATCGACGCGACAGTGCCGCCGTCGGCCAGGAGCTCGGCGCTCGCGGCCACCGCCCCGCCGCCGACGAAGTCGAGGACGACGTCGACACCGTCGGGCGCGATGGCGCGGACCCGGTCGACGAGGCCGTCGCCGTAGGTGACGGGCTCGGCGCCAAGCTTGCGCAGGAACTCGTGGTTCGCCTCGCTCGCGGTACCGATGACGTGTGCGCCCAGCGCCTTGAGGAGCTGCACGGCGAACGCGCCGACTCCGCCGGCCGCGGCGTGCACCAGCACCGTCTGCCCCTCGGTGACCCCCGCACGCTGGATCGCCTCGTACGCGGTGAGGCCGGCGAGCGGCACCGCTGCCGCCTCCTCGAAGCTCAGCGACGCAGGCTTACGGGCCAGCGTGCGCACGGGCGCCGCGACGAGCTCGGCGAACGTGCCGCCCTGCACGGTGTCCTTGCGCACGTAGCCGTACACCTCGTCGCCCACCTGGAACTCGGGGGTGTCCAGGCCCACCTGCTCGACGACGCCAGCGACGTCCCAGCCCGGGACCGCCGGGAACACCGTGTCGATCAGACCCTCCAGGTAGCCCTGGCGGATCTTCCAGTCGACCGGGTTCACCGACGCTGCCTTCACCCGGACGAGCAGGGTGTCGGGGCCGATGTGCGGGTCGGGCTGGTCGGTGAGCTCGAGGACGTCGGCACTGCCGAACTTCGAATACGTGATGGCTCGCATGCCAGCGACAACCCACCCGACGGACGCGCCTATTCCGCGCCCGCCGGATGGGCTTCCGCACACGGGCCGGTCGCTCAGTGGAGCGGCAGGCGTGTTACCCAGTACTCGGTGTCGTCCTCGGGTGTCGTGGTGAACCGGGCGTTCGGGAGGTACAGCGCACCCGCGAAGCGGGCGATGGTGGTGGGCGTGTCGAAGTCGTCGCTGGTGCGGGTCTGCACCACCCGGCCCTCCGACGCCGTCCGGTCGAGCCGCAGCGTCGCCACCCGGTTGCGGGTGTTCTGCGCCACGTAGAGCGTGCGACCGGTCCGGAGCATGCCGTCGCCGTTGGTGAGCCGCGCGTCGCCGAGGTCCACCCGGTCGGCATGCCCGTTGTCCGGGTCGACCCGGAACAGGTCGCCGGTCGTCGAGTTCACGACGAGCAGGTTCCTGCCGTCGGGCGCGGTGGTGATGCCGTTGGCGTTGAACCCGTCGACCTGCTCCCAGTCGCCGTGCAGGGCCAGCTCGTCGTGCGTGTCCGTGAGCCGGCCGTGCGGCCCGAGGTGCAGCCGGTGGACGACGGCACGCTGCGAGTCGGTGAAGTACGCGTAGTCGCGCGTCACGACGACGTCGTTCACGAAGCCGCCGCCGAAGTCGTACGTCGCGAGGACCTCGCCCGAGCGCCCGTCGACGACACGCGCGCCGCCTCCCGGGCCACCCGCGACGAACAGGCGACCGCGGGCATCCACGGTGAGCCCCACCGACGCCGTGCCGGGACCCTGGCTGATCACCTCGCCCTCACCGGTCAGGAGATCGGCGCGGTAGATGTCGCCGTCGGCGAGCGAGCCGAACCAGGCGACCGGGCCCGCCGTCGTGATCCCCTCCGGCTGGAAGCCGTCGGGCAGCTCTATGCGGTCCGGGAGCTCGATCTGGGGGAAGGGGTCGCGCAGGCCGTGGGCGAGCTGCGGCGCGAGCTGTCGTGCGGTGGAGTCGCTGGGGGCGGCTCCGGGTGCGGCGACCGCTGTCGCCGGGACGGCCGCGAGCGTGATCGCGGCAAGGATGGCCGCAGGGGCGGCCAGACGCTTGGGGTAGCTGAACATCCATGTCCTCCGTCCGTCGCGCAACACGGTACGTCGGCAGCCCGCCGATGAATAGGAATGTTCAGTAAAAGTGTGCCAAGCGCGTGCCGCCTCACGCCTGCCCTGGCAGCTCCGCGACCACCTCGTCCGGCGACTTGTCCGGCCGCCAGCCGCGCCACACGGAGTGCCGCATCCGCCGCTCGCCCGACGCGCCGTCGCTGCCCTCCACCCAGTCGGCGTACGTCACCTCACCCACCAGTCGGGGCGTCACCCAGCGCGCGTCCGACGCGTCCTCCTTCGGCACGCCGGACGCGCCAGGCGTCTTGCGCTCCATCCCTCGCAGCTGGGCGGTGATCTCCCGGCGCTCGCGTTCGGTGAAGCCTGTCCCTACACGGCCGACGTAGCGCAGGCTGTCGCCGTCGGTGCCCTGCTCGGGGACCGCCATGAGCAGCGAGCCCATCACCGAGGCGTTCGCCCGGCCCGGGCGCCAGCCCACGATGACCACCTCCTGCATGGCGCTGTGCTTGAGCTTGAGCCACTCCCGCGAGCGCCGTTCCGCATAGGTGGAGGTGCGGCGCTTGGCGACCACTCCCTCCAGCCGCAGGGTGCGGGAGGTGCGCATGGCGGCGTCGAGGTCGCCCTCGAACACGGGCGGGAGGTGGATGGGGGCGTGCGGGGTGACGAGGGACTCGAGCAGCTCGCGCCGTTCGGTCCAGGGCTCGCGGGTCACGTCGTCGCCGTCGGCCTGAAGGACGTCGAAGAGCATGAGGTCGACCTGGACGCGGGCCCGGGCGCGTGCGACGTCGCCCTCCTTGCGGAGGTTGGCGCGTTGCTGGAGGCGACGGAAGTCGGGGCGGCCGTCCCGGTCGAGGGCGACGATCTCGCCGTCGAGCACCACGGGCAGCCGGGACGGGTCGACCTGGCCCGCGAGCGCCGCGAGCTCGGGGAAGGTGACCGTGAGGTCCTGGCCGGAGCGGCTGACGAGGCGCACCGTCTCAGGGTCCTGGACGTGGGCGAGGGTGCGGAACCCGTCCCACTTCATCTCGAACATCCAGTCGTCGGGTTCGGTGAGCTCGCCGGGTGCGGCGTTGGTGGCGAGCATGGGCCGCCGCGCCTTCTCGCCCTTGCTCGGTGGGGTGCTGGACTTCTGCGCCGTCCGGCCCGTGGGGGAGGGCCGGGATCCAGCACTCGACGGGGCGGGGGAGCCTGGCTGGGACTTCGTCAGGTGGATGAGCCAGTTGTTCTCGGCGTCGCCGTCGCGGCCGCCGGTGCGGATCAGGGCCAGCCGCCGGGCGCCGCGCTCGGCGGAACGGAGGGTGACGATCACCTCGTCGTCGCGCCACTTCTCTAGCTCGTAGGTGCCCGAGTCCCAGATGGTGACCTCCCCGGCCCCGTACTCGCCGCCGGGGATCGTGCCCTCGAAGGAGCCGTACTCCAGGGGATGGTCCTCGGTCTGCACGGCGAGGTGGTTCTTGGCGGGGTCGGTGGGTTCGCCGCGGGGGAGCGCCCAGCTGACGAGGACGCCGTCGTGCTCGAGGCGGAAGTCCCAGTGCAGACGGCGGGCGTGGTGCTCCTGGATGACGAAGGTGGGCGCATCGACCGGCGAGGCGGGCTCGGCCGCCGAGTCGCCCGGCCCGAACGGCTCCGGCGTCTTCGCGGGGTCCCGCTTGGCCCGGTAGGTCCCCAGCTTCTCGAAGGTGGCCAGGCGCTCCGGCGTCGGCTCCAGCGCCGAGAGGTGACCTTCGAGGAGGGGTGCGAGGAGGTCGCCGTCGGCCTCGATGCGTGCCACCACCTCCTCGGGCGTGAGCTGGGCCAGGTCGGGATCCTCCAGCTCCTCCCAGGTGCGGGGCGCGGCCACCCACGGCTGCTCGCGTCCGCGCAGGGAGTAGGGCGCGATGGTGGTCTTGCTGCCGTTGTTCTGCGACCAGTCGACCAGCACCTTGCCCGACCGCAGCTTCTTGCTCATGTCGCTGACGACGAGGTCCGGGTGCTCGGCCTCGAGGTAGCGCGCGAGCTCGTGCGCGACGGCGGAGACGGCGTCGGAGTCGAGGCGCGTGTCCTGCGCCTTGCCCAGGGCCGCGTACAGGTGGATCCCCTTGGAGCCGGACGTCACCGGGTAGGGCTCCAGGCCCATGCCCTGCAGGATCTCGCGGGCCCAGCGAGCCACCTCCGCGCACTCGGCAAGGCCCGCTCCAGGACCGGGGTCGAGATCGAGCACTAGGCGGTCCGGGTCCAGGCGCGCGCCCGTGCGGCCGAACTGCCACTGCGGGGTGTGCAGCTCGAGGGTCGCGGTCTGGCCCAGCCATGTGAGGGTCGCGAGGTCGTTGACCAGCACGTAGTCGTTCGCGGAGGTCTTGTGCTGGATCGACCGGCGCTTGACCCAGTCGGGGGTCGAGACGTCGAGGTTCTTCTGGAAGAACATCTGCCCGCCGGTGCCGTCGGGCCACCGTTTGCGCGTCGCGGGCCGGTTGGCGGCATGCGGCAGCAGCACCGGCGCGACCTGCGTCAGGTAGTGCAGCACCTCGCCCTTGGTGGTGCCCGACGCCGGGTACATCACCTTGTCGAGGTTGCTCAGACGCAGGCGGTGCCCCTCGACCATGACCGTCTGCTGTGTGGACGCCATCACACCATCGTGCAGCGAGTCGCGTTCCCTTGCCCAGAAGTCGCGGAGGTGACGAGGAGATGACGTCGCCGAGATCACGTCGCAGAGGGTCGTGACGGCGGCGGTTACTCCGTTAGGCTCCGGCGAGTGATTTCGGACAGCCTTGCGATCGACGTGCTGGCACGCCCCCGGGCGACTGCGGGCGACACCTCCTCGATCGCCCGACCCCAGCAGCTCACCGTCTACGGTGCCGAGTGGTGCCGCGACTGCCGCCGCAGCAAGGCGGTGCTCGACGTCCGCCGCGTGAAGTACGTCTACGTGGACCTCGCTGCCCACCCCACCCGCGCGGACGAGGCAGAGGCCCTGACCGGGCGAAAGACCATCCCGGTGCTGGTGTTCCCCGACGGCTCCCAGCTCGTGGAGCCCACCAACGCGGAGCTGTGCGCGAAGCTGGACCGCGCGGGTCTCTGACCGTCGGCCCAGACCGAAACCTGGGCATGAGGTGCGCTTGGGGCGCACTATAGAAGGATGAGGGCGATCTGGAAGGGCGCCGTGACCTTCGGCCTCGTCAACGTTCCGGTCAAGCTGTACAGCGCGACCGAGGACCACGACGTCCCGCTGCATCAGGTACACGACGCCGACGGTGGACGTATCCGGTACAAGCGTGTGTGCGAGATCGACGGTGAGGTGGTGCCGTACGAGCACATCGACCGCGCTTACGACGACGGTGAGCGCACGGTGGTGCTCACCAAGAAGGACCTCGCCGATCTCCCGGCCGAACGGGACCGCGAGATCTCGGTGGTGGAGTTCGTGCCCAGCGAGCAGATCGACCCGATCATGCTCGACAGGACGTACTACCTCGAGCCCGACTCCAAGTCGACGAAGGCGTACGTGCTGCTGCGCCGCACGCTGGAGGAGACCGACCGCACCGCCGTCGTGAAGTTCGCGCTCCGCCAGCGCACCAGGCTGGCCGCGCTGCGCGTGCGCGACGAGGTGCTCGTGCTGCAGACCCTCCTGTGGGCCGACGAGATCCGCGAGGCCGCGTTCCCGTCCCTCGACGAGCCGGCGAAGGTCTCCGAGAAGGAGCTCACGATGTCGGCGCAGCTCGTCAGCAGCTTCGAGGCGGACTTCACGCCCGAGGACTACGAGGACGAGTACCAGGTGCAGCTGCGCAAGCTCGTCGAGGCCAAGCTCGAGTCGGGCGAGTCCGTCGACACGGCGGCGACGTTCGGCGAGGCCGCCGAGGGGGACGGCGAGGGCGCGGAGGTGGTCGACCTCATGGAGGCGCTCAAGCGCAGCGTCGCGGAATCGAAGTCGAAGTCCGGTTCACGAACCACGTCGGCCTCGAAGACGGCCTCGAAGTCGAAGTCCAGGTCGAAGTCCCAGTCGAAGTCCCAGAAGGCCGGCTGACCGGGTCAGTCGCGCAGCCGCTCCGCCAGCCCGCGCTCACCGGCCCGCATCACGTGGGCGTGGGCCCAGGCGAGCGGCGCGGGGCCGATCCGTGCGGCGACACGGAACCACGCAGGGACCGGGGACACCAGCCAGAGGAGCTGGACCTCGGTCGACCTGCCGCTGGTCGAGCCTCCGTTGGTGGAGCTTGTCGAGACCCCGGCGTCCCCGACGGCACGCACCGTCACGTCGGCACTCCCCGCCAGGTCACCGGAGACGTCGAGCAGCGCGCGACCCGGTTCGCCGTCCGACGGCGCCGTCGTCTGCCTCAAATCGAGCCGGAACTGTAGCGAATACCCGAGCGGGCTCCGAACCCGCAGGTCAGCCCAAGTCCCGGCCGCAGCCAGCCCGTCCGGCCCGACGACGGGCCGCGTCGCCGCGGCGGTGAGTCCCGGCCACCAGTCGGGCCAGGTGAACCGCGGGTCGGCCAGCACCGACCAGACCCGTGCCACAGGTGCGGCCGGCCGCCAGACGGACTTGAGCGTGAACACCGGGCCATCGTGCCGTCCGCCCCCGGCAGACCAGTCACCGACCCGCCGGGCCACAAGCTGGCCGTGTGTCGGGCGGGCCGCGGGTGGGCGCACCCCGTGACAAGGTAGAGCCGATGAGTCGTACCAACCCGCCCCACTGGCTGCGCTGGACCCTGACCGGCGTAGCCGCAGCCCTGGTGGCCCTCACGTTCGGGATCACCACCGCGCAGGCAGACCTGAGCCTCGGCCCGCACGAGGCCACGTACTCGGTCACCGCGGACGACAGACTGGTCGCGGATCTCGGCCCGCTCGGCACCGTCGTCACCGACTCCCCGCTGCCGCTCACGCTCGGGGTGCGGATCACCGTGCACGAGATCCCCGCCGACCTCTCGGCGGTGGACACCGCCAGCTTCGACGCGCTCGTGGGCGACCTCGACGGGTACCTCCAGTTCTTCGGCAGCCCGCAGCAGACGGTGCGGACCGTCGCGTGGGCACTGACCTGGGACGCGCTCCGCGGCGCGGGCGTGGCGGCAGTGGTGCTGGTCGCCGCCGGGTTCGGCCTGCGGGTCCTGCTCGGCCCTGCCCGACGCCGGGAGCTCGGCCGGACGCTCACGCCGCGCACCGGGAAGATCACCGGCGGGGTGCTCGTCGCCGTGCTCGTGGCCGCGACCGTCACAGCGAGCGCCGGGCCGGACGAGAGGGCCGCGCTGCCGGCTTCGCCGGTGTTCGCGGGGACGGCGCTGGAGGGTGCGCGCATCACGGGCCGCCTGGCGAGCGTCATCGACACGTACAGCGGCCAGCTGGTCGAGACGTATCAGGCGAACGAGGTGTTCTACGCGGGGGCGCGTGAGCGGCTGAACGAGGCGTGGGAGGCGCGGGTCGCGCAGCAGGAGGAGGCGGAGAGCGGTCCGGAACCGACGGGTTCGGCGTCGGCAAGCCCGGAGGGAGCCGACTACGTGACGTTACTGCTGGTCTCGGACCTGCACTGCAACACGGGGATGACGCCGTTGATCCGTGACCTGGCCGATCGGCTGGGGCCGGACGTCATGCTGAATGCCGGGGACACGACGATCAACGGTACGAGCGTGGAGTCGGTGTGCGTGGACTCGTTCGCGTCCGCCGTACCCGACGGGGTCCCGTTCGTGGTCTCGGACGGCAACCACGACTCCCGCCTGACGACCGCTACAGAGCTCGCGAACCGGCAGATCGTGCTGGACGGCGAAGTGGTCGAGGTGGAGGGTGTGCGGATCCTCGGCGACCGGGACCCGCTGGAGACGCGGATCGGTGGCGGCACGGTGATGGCCCGTGAGGAGACGCCGGAGGAGGCCGGCGCCCGCCTGCGGGACGTGGCGTGCGACGCGGCGGGGGAGCCGGGGCTCGGCGGGTTCACGGCGGAGGACCGTGTCGACCTGCTGCTGATCCATCAGCCTGCGGTGGGTGACGCGGCGCTGGAGTCGGGCTGCGTGCCGTTCCAGATCTCCGGGCACATGCACAAGCGGATCGGGCCGGACGTCGTGGGGTACGGCGTGCGGTACGTGAACGCCAGCACGGGCGGGGCGACGAAGGGCAACACGTCGGTGGGGCCGCTGCGGGACTCGTCGGAGATGACCGTGCTGCGGTTCGACCCCGAGCGCCGTCAGTTCGTGGACTGGCAGCTGGTCGAGGTCACGACGGAGGGGGAGGCGGTGGTGGGCGAGCGGCAGTCGTTCCCGCCCACGGTCCCGCTGCCCGACGAGGTTCCCGGCGACGACGTCGGTGGTGTGTTGTCCGGCATCGGGTCGGCCCCGTCGCCGTCCGCGCAGGACAACTAGGCTTGGCCCGTGGAGATCGCAACCGACCCGGCCGAGCTGACGCCCGTCGCCCAGGACTACCTGAAGGCGGTGTGGTCTGCCCAGGAGTGGTCGGACGAGAAGGTGACCACCAAGCATCTCGCCGACCGGCTGGGTGTGGGCGCCTCCACGGTCTCGGAGACGGTGCGCCGCCTGTCCGGGCAGGGCCTGCTGGAGCACGAGCGGTACGGCGCGATCCGCCTGACCGACGACGGGCGCCGTCTCGCCCTCGTGATGGTGCGCAGGCACCGGCTCCTGGAGACCTTCCTCGTGGACCAGCTCGGTTACGGGTGGGACGAGGTGCACGACGAGGCGGAGGTGCTGGAGCACGCCGTGTCGGACGTCTTCGTCGAACGGATGGCCGCACGGCTGGGCAACCCGTCGCGCGATCCGCACGGCGACCCGATCCCGGCGGCGGACGGCACGGTGGTGCGGCCCTCCGCCGTACCCCTGTCGTCGATGCATGCCGGTGACGCCGGCACGGTGGCCCGCATCTCCGACGCCGACCCCGAGGCGTTGCGCTATCTCGCCGAGCTCGGCCTGGACCTGGACATGCGGGTGGAGGTCACGACGCGGCGGGAGTTCGCCGGCACGGTAGCGGTGTCGTGGCAGGCGACCGGCGAGCCGGCCGGTGCCTCCGAGCGGGTGGCCGATCTCGGCCTGCTGGCGGCTTCCCGCGTCTGGGTCACGCAGGAGTAGTCTCCTCTCCGTTCCCCTCTTGCTCGTCGCCGGTGTCGCCGACGGTCCTCCCGAATCGATACGACACCCCTGGAGACCCCATGGCGACCAGCCCCTCACAGCCTGCTCCCGACGAGACGTCCGGCAAGAGCTCGATGCGCCGCGCGGCGCCCGCGCTCGTCGCCCTGGCCGTCGGCGGCTTCACCATCGGTACCACCGAGTTCGCGGCGATGGGCCTGCTGCCCGACGTCGGCGCCGACCTCGGCGCGACCGACCCGCAGGTCGGGCACACCATCACGGCGTACGCGCTCGGTGTCGTCGTCGGGGCGCCGCTGCTGACCGTCGCCGCGGCGCGCATGTCGCGCAAGCGCCTGCTGCTCGTGCTGATGGGCGCCTACACGCTCGCGAACGTGCTGTCCGCGGCGGCGCCGGACATCGGCTGGCTCGTCGTCGGCCGGTTCCTCGCGGGGCTCCCGCACGGCGCGTTCTTCGGCGTCGGCGCGGCCGTGGGCGCCGCCGTCGCGGGGCCTGCTCAGCGCGGACGTGCCGTCGCGACCATGATGACGGGCCTGACCATCGCGAACATCGTCGGTGTCCCGCTGTCCACCTGGGTCGGCCAGACCTTCGGGTGGCGCACGTCCTACGTGCTGATCGGCGCGCTCGGCATCGCCACCCTGCTCGGGCTGTGGCGGCTCGTGCCGGACGCCGCCGGCGGGCCCGGGCGTTCGGTGCGCACCGAGCTGGCGACGCTGCGGAACGTGCCCCTGTGGTTCGCGTTCGTCGCGGGCGCCATCGGCTTCGGCGGCATGTTCGCGGTCTACACCTACGTGGCCCCCACCATGACCGGCGTGACCGGCCTGCCCGGCGGGGCGGTGCCCTGGGTGCTCGCGCTGTTCGGCGTCGGGATGACCGTTGGCATGCAGATCGGCGGCCGGCTGGCCGACCGCGGTGTGCTGCGCGCCGTGGTGATCGGCTTCGCGACGACCGCCGCCTCGCTGGTGCTGTTCGCCCTGACCGGTGGCTGGGTGGTGCCCGCGCTGGCCTCGCTGTTCCTGCTCGGTGTGACGTCGCAGATCCTTGGCCTCGCGTTCCAGACCCGGCTCATGGACCTGTCGCCCGGCGCGCCGTCGCTCGGCGCTGCCCTGTGCCACGCCGGGCTCAACGTGGCCAACGGTGCCGGAGCGTTCCTGGGCGGCGTCGTGATCGACGCCGGCTGGGGCTACCTCGCGCCGGCCTGGGCCGGGGTGGTGGTCACCGTTCTCGGCCTTGCCCTGATCCTGGCGTTCGGGCGGCAGCGGGTCGCCCACCAGCCGGCGGAGACCGCTCTGTGACCTTGATTTCAGCAATGTCCCAGACTTGGCCGGTAGCGTTAGCCGTGTGACCGATACCGGGGCGACCACGACGTCGTCGGACAGTGCGATCAGCGGCCAGAACGACGTTGTCGTGCCGGGCCCTGCGCCCCTCAGCGGGCGGACCCTCGGGCTGCTCCTGGTGGTGCTGGGCGCCGTCGGGTTCGCCGGCTCGATGTGGTTGGCGATCGAGAAGTACCTGGCGTTCGTCGAACCCGATCGGACGGCGTCGTGCACGATCAACCTCTTCGTCACGTGCAGCGCCGCCATGGACTCGTGGCAGGGTGCGCTGCTCGGCTTCCCGAACCCTTACCTAGGTCTGGCGGCGTTCCCCGTCGTCATCACCACCGGCGTCGTGGTGCTGGTCGGCGCCCGGCTGCCCCGCTGGTACTGGGTGTCGCTGCTCGTCGGGACCCTGGTGGGCCAGGCGCTCGTGTTCTTCCTGATGGCGACCAGCTTCTACGTCATCGTCGCGCTGTGCCCGGCCTGCATGATCGTGTGGACCATCATGTGGCCGCTGCTCTGGTTCCAGCTGGTGCGGGGTGTGCAGTCCGGTGACTTCGCGGTCGGCGCCGGCCTGCGGGACGCGATCGTCGGCAATCGCGGCATCATCCTGATCATCGGCTACGTCGCGGCCGTGGCGTGGCTGATGCTCGCTGTGGGCGGGCCCCTCGTCGACTCGTTCTGACGCCGTCCTCCAGGGAAACAGGTACCGGGCGGGGCGTGTTGCTGTGCGTCGACATTGTCCACACACAGCAACACACCCCGCATCCGTACTGTCGCCTCGCGACCGCCGTCAGCGCCTCAGTGACTCGCGCAGCGTCCTGCCCTCGCTGCCCGACGGCGGCGCGTAGCCCAGCAGTGCCGAGATCGTCGGCGCGATGTCGATGTGGCGCGGCCTCCAGGGGTGCACGCCCGGCCGGACGCCGGCGCCCGCCAGCACCAGCGGGACGCGCAACTCCGTGGTGGCGCCGTGCCGACCGGCGGGCCCGGCGGGCGTGGCGCCGAACGACCAGCCCGGCTCCGGCTCGACGATGAGGTCGCCGTAGTTCGGGCTCATGCGCATACGGCGCTGGTCAGGCTTGTCGAAGACGTTCCGCACCTGCGGCAGCGCCTCCAGCGCCGCCCGTAGCTGTCGGACGGCGGCGGGATCACCCGCGCGCTCGCCGATGATCCGCACGTCCGCGACGCCGCCGACGACTATCGCGACGTCGGTGCCGGGGGCCGGCGACTGTCCGCTGGTCAGGATCTGGGGAACGAAGCCCGCCGCCTCGATCGCGGCCAGCGCCTCGGCGCCGAAGCCCTCGTCGAACGTGGTCATGCCGTGGTCGCCGGTGATGACGAACGCGGTGCGGCCGTAGGTCCCGGCGTCCTTCGTGGCCTGCACGATGCGTCCGAGCTGCCGGTCGATCTCGGTGAGGGCGCCGGGGAGGCGCGGGTCCGCGTCGCCGCCCTCGTGCCCTATCGCGTCGAGGGTGTCGCAGTAGACGGTCATGAGCTCGGGGATGCCGTTCGCGGTGACCAGCTGCCCACCTGAGCTGACGGGCTCACCGCGGAGCACGGCGACGGCGTCGTCGGTGCGGCGGGCGCAGTCGCCGCCCGGCTGGGTGTACAGACCGTCCGGGTCGCCGTAGGTGACGCCGTAGTTCTGCAGGATGAACCACTGCGCGGAGAACACGGTGCCGCCCTGCTCGCGGACCGACTGGGCGATGGTCGGCACGGCGAGGTCACGCTGCTGGCCCCTGGCCGTGCCGGTGGCCGGGTCGAACCAGTAGGCGGTGTTGCGGTGGGTCTCCGGCCAGGCGCCGGTCGCCACCGACGACCACGACGGGTTGGTGATCGAGGTCATCACGCCGGTCGAGGTGGTGACGCTGCCCCGGCGCAGGAGCTGTCGGAGGTTCGGCATGGGCGCCGTTCCGTCCCGGACCAGGTCGAGGTACTCGACGTCGAACCCGTCCAGTGCCAGGAAGACGACATGGTCGGCCGGGCCGTTCCCGGCAGAGCCAGTGCTGGAGCCGGTGGTGGAGGCGAGGGCAGGGTCGGCGTCGTCCGCGGGCAACGGCGCGGCGGCGGCGGTCGAGGCCGTCCACACGAGGGTGGCGGCGATGCTGGTGGCGAGGATCTTTCGCAACGAGGGCATCATGCGGGCAATTCGAGCACTCGAGGAGGGAACTTCGGGGGAGGTGCGAGCGAATGTCGGATGAACCTTCACCCTGTGGACGAGCGAGGGGCGGCGACCCCGTCGGTCGGTAGACTCGGGCGGGTGACCATGCCCGACGCACCCGAGCGCACCACGTCTTCGGACGAGCCCCGTTTCCGCTACACCCCGACCCTCGCGCAGCAGATCGAGCTGCGCTGGCAGGACGTCTGGGAGGAGCGCGGAACCTTCCACGCGGCGAACCCGCAGGGGCGACTTACGGGGCCGGGCGGGAGCCCGGCCGAGGGTGACCCGTACTTCATCATGGACATGTTCCCGTACCCCTCGGGTGCGGGGCTGCACGTCGGCCACCCGCTGGGCTACATCGCCACGGACGTGACCGGGCGCTTCCGCCGCATGTGCGGCGACAACGTGCTGCACGCGCTGGGCTACGACGCGTTCGGCCTGCCCGCCGAGCAGTACGCGGTCCAGACCGGACAGCACCCGCGCGTGACCACCGAGGCCAACATCATCAACATGCGGCGCCAGCTGCGCCGCCTCGGGCTGGGCCACGACTCGCGCCGCACCTTCGCGACGATCGACCCCGAGTACGTCCGCTGGACGCAGTGGATCTTCCTGCAGATCTTCGACTCCTGGTACGACGCCGAGGCCGAGCGTCCCGGCCCCTCGACGGGTTCTGGCACCGGCCGCGGGCGGGCCCGGCGCATCTCCGAGCTGCGCGACGAGCTGGCCGCCGGCACGCGTCCCGTCCCCGGGCACGACGGCGACAACGCCGGCGGCGCGGTCTGGTCGGCGCTCAGCGCGGAGGAGCAGCGCGACGTCATCGACACGCAGCGCCTCGCCTACGTCGACTCCTCCCCGGTGAACTGGTGCCCGGGCCTGGGCACGGTGCTGGCCAACGAGGAGGTCACCGCGGACGGCAGGTCCGAGCGCGGCAACTACCCCGTCTTCCAGCGCAACCTGCGCCAGTGGAAGATGCGCATCACCGCGTACGCGGACCGCCTGGCCGACGACCTGGAGCTGATCGACTGGCCGGACAAGGTCAAGTCGATGCAGCGCAACTGGATCGGCCGGTCCATCGGCGCCAACGTGCGGTTCGACGTCGTCGGGACCGCCGAGGGCGACCCGGCCGGCGCAGCTGGGACGCTCGAGGTCTTCACCACCCGCCCCGACACCCTGTTCGGCGCCACCTTCATGGTGGTCGCCCCGGAGCACCCGCTCCTCGACGAGGTGCCCTCCGCCTGGCCCGACGGCACGCGCAGCAGCTGGACCAGTGGGTACGACACCCCGATCGCGGCCGTCGCCGCCTACCGCCGCGAGGCGTCCGCGAAGACCGCCGTCGAACGCCAGGCCGACGCGGGCAAGAAGACGGGCGTGTTCACCGGACACCTGGCCGTCAACCCGACCAGCGGGCTGCAGGTCCCGGTGTTCACCGCGGACTACGTGCTCATGGGTTACGGCACCGGCGCCATCATGGCCGTGCCGGGTGGTGACGAGCGTGACTTCGCGTTCGCCGAGGCCTACGACCTCCCGGTCATCCACACGGTCGAGCCCGAGGGCGGGCTGCCCGCGGACCACGTCGGCGCGTACGCGGGTGACGGCGTCGCCGTCCGCTCCTCGAACGACGAGATCTCGCTGGACGGGCTCGGCGTCGTCGACGCCAAGGCGAAGATCATCGCCTGGCTGGAGAGCAAGAACATCGGCGAGGGCACCACGACCTACCGCCTCAACGACTGGCTGTTCAGCCGCCAGCGCTACTGGGGCGAGCCGTTCCCCGTGGTCTGGGACGAGAACGACCGTCCGGTGGCGATCCCCGACGAGCTGCTCCCGGTGAACCTGCCCGACGTGCCGGACTACGCGCCGCGCACCTTCGACCCGGAGGACGCCAACTCCGAGCCGGAGGCGCCGCTGGGCCGCAACGACGACTGGGTCTACGTCACGCTCGACCTGGGCGACGGGCCCAAGAAGTACCGCCGCGACACCAACACCATGCCCAACTGGGCCGGGTCGTGCTGGTACTACCTGCGCTACCTCGACCCCACCGAGACCACGGCCGCCGCGCTCCCCGAGCTCGAGCAGTACTGGCTCGGGCCGCAGCACAACCCGACGTCCGGGCCCGCGGGCGGCGTCGACCTGTACGTGGGCGGCGTCGAGCACGCGGTGCTGCACCTGCTGTACGCGCGGTTCTGGCACAAGGTCCTGTTCGACCTGGGCCACGTGACGAGCATCGAGCCGTTCGGCAAGCTGTTCAACCAGGGCTACATCCAGGCCTACGCCTACACCGACTCACGCGGCCAGTACGTGACCGCCGAGGAGGTCGAGGGCGACGAGCAGACCGGCTTCACCTGGCAGGGCCAGCCCGTCAACCGCGAGTACGGCAAGATGGGCAAGTCGCTCAAGAACGTCGTGACGCCCGACGACATGTACGAGCAGTACGGCGCCGACACGTTCCGCGTCTACGAGATGTCGATGGGCCCGCTGGACCTGTCGCGCCCGTGGGACACCCGTGCCGTCGTCGGCTCGCAGCGGTTCCTGCAGCGGCTCTGGCGGAACGTCGTCTCGGAGGAGACCGGTGAGCTCACGGTGACCGACGACGAGCCGGACACCGCGACCCTGCGCGCCGTGCACCGCGCCATCGCCGACGTCCGCGTCGAGATGGAGCACATGCGGCCCAACACGGCGATCGCCAAGCTCATCACGCTGAACAACCACCTGACGGGGCTGTCGGCCGTGCCGCGCTCCGCCGTCGAGCCGCTGGTCCTGATGACGGCGCCCATCGCGCCGCACATCGCGGAGGAGCTGTGGTCGCGGCTCGGGCACGAGGAGTCGCTGGCGCACACGCCGTTCCCGACGGCCGAGGCGCAGTACCTGGTCCAGGACACCGTGACCTGCGTGGTCCAGGTCCAGGGCAAGGTGCGCGCGCGGTTCGAGGTCGCCCCGGACATCTCCGCGGAGGACCTGGAGGCGGCGGCGCTCAGCGAGCCGAACGTGGTCAAGTTCCTGGACGGCCGCGGTGTCCGCAAGGTGATCGTCCGCGCCCCGAAGCTGGTCAACATAGTCCCGGCCTGACCCTCGTTGAGTGCTGGATCTTCGCCCCTTCTCGCACCACACAGGGGCGAAAATCCAGCACTCAACGCTCTAGGGCTGTGCGGATGCGGCGCAGCAGACGCTCGGGGTACCGGATGACATCGTCTGCAGTCGCCGTGATGATCAGCCATCCCGCGTCCTCCAGGCGCTGCCGGCGCTCGACATCGCGACGCCAGGTCGCCGGGTCGGTGCGGTGGTGGTCGCCGTCGTACTCGATGGCGATCTTGAGGTGCGGGTATGACAAGTCCGGCAGCGCGAGGAACAGGCCGTCTTCATCCAGCGCAGGGACATTGACCAAGGGCTCGGGCAGTCCGGCGTCGACTATGAGCAGTCGCAGATCGGTCTCCATCGGGGAGTCAGTTCCCGGCCGGATCAGTTCGATCGCCTCCCTGCAGAGCGCGAGCCCTTTCATCTTGAAGGTTTCGCGCATCAGGAAGCTCAACGCGTCGGTCGTGGTCACAGGATTCTTGCGGCGTGTCATCGCATCCCCGAGCCTGACCAGGCTGCTCCTGTCCAAACGGTGCGCCACCTGGAGCCAGGTCTGCGGAGCCGACGTGATTCGCAGGCCGAAGCGGTCGAGGACGTCGATCTGCTTCTGTCCGCAGAAGTGCGGAGCGATGGCGAATCGCTGTGGCCGTTCGCCTCGGCGCGGCGTGACGACGTGGATGGCGTGATCGTCCTCGAGCTGCCAAGGGATGTCGATGCCGTGCAGGCGCAGCGCCGTCGTTCTGGCGAATGCCGCATTCGGGTGCACGACCCGCGCTATCGCCCGGCAGCGGTCGATCAGTGATGGGTTCGTGCCGTCGACTCTGACGCCCGTTGTCGGTGCGGCGAAGCGTGTGTTTCGGATCTGCTTTGGTGTGAGGTCGAGAGCCTGAGCCTCTTCGACTGTAAAGATGATGGATGACACCACTCCATGCTGGAAGCGGATGTCTCTCCTCGCCGCCTATCCACAGCTCTTCTTTGTCCCAAAAGTTGAGTGCTGGATTCTCGCCCCTCTGAAGCAAAGAAAGGGGCGAAAATCCAGCACTCAACGGAGGGTTAGCGGCGGCGGGTGCCGAAGAGGGAGCGGGTTAGCTCTCGGACTATGACCGTGCCCGCCGTTCTTGCCAGCGATCCGACCACGCGGTTGCGCTCCCGGGCGGTCTGCTCCTTGTGCCGTGCCTCCGCCCTTTCGCGGGTAGCGGCCTCCCGTTCGAGCTTGGCGCGCTCCTTCGCGATCTCGCGCTCGTCCTCGGCGGCCGAGGTCTCGCCGTCGGCCGCGGCGTGCCCCGCAGCCTGTTCCTGGGCCTTCGCCTGGAGCAGCTCGAACGCCGACTCCGCGTCGACAGCGGTGCCGTACTTCGCCTGACCGGCTGACGCGGCCACCACCCGGTCGATCTCAGCGTCGCCTGCCGGATCCATCGAGGCCTGCGGGGCCCGCACCCGGGTCCACGCGACCGGCGAGGGCGCACCCTGCTCGGTCAGTACGGTGACCACCGCCTCGCCGGTGCCGAGCTCCTGCAGCAGACGCTCCAGGTCGTACGGCGACGTGGGGAAGGTGCGCGCGGCGGCCCGGAGCGCGGTGGCGTCGTCGGGTGTGAAGGCACGCAGCGCGTGCTGCACCCGGTTGCCGAGCTGGGCCAGGACGTCGGACGGCACGTCCTTCGGCGACTGCGTCACGAAGAAGACGCCGACGCCCTTGGACCGGATCAGCCGGACCGTCTGGACGACCTGCTGCAGGAAGTCCTTCGAGGCGCCCGCGAACAGCAGGTGCGCCTCGTCGAAGAAGAACACGAGCTTCGGCTTGTCGACGTCGCCGACCTCGGGCAGCTCCTGGAAGAGGTCCGCGAGCAGCCACATCAGGAAGGTCGAGAACAGCTGCGGCCGGTCCTGCACGGCAGGCAGCTCCAGCACGCTCAGTACACCGAGGTCGCCCCTGGTGGCGATCAGGTCCGACGTCGAGAAGGCGGGCTCCCCGAAGAAGACGTCGGCGCCCTGACCCTCCAGACCCACGATCTCGCGCAGGATGACGCCCGCCGTCGCCGCCGAGACGCCGCCGATTCCCTTGAGCTCACCCTTGCCCTCGTCCGAGGTCAGGTGGGCGATCACCGACTGCAGGTCCTTGAGGTCCAGCAGCGCGAGACCCTTCTTGTCGGCCCAGTGGAAGATCAGCGTGAGACTCGACTCCTGCGTCTCGTTGAGGCCGAGCACCTTGGACATCAGCAGCGGCCCGAAGTCCGTGACCGTCGTGCGGATCGGGACGCCCTTGCCGATCCCGCCCAGCGAGTAGAACTCGACCGGGTACTGGGTGGGCGTCCAGTCCTGCCCGATGCTCGCGGCGCGCTCCGCGACCTTCGGGTTGTCGGGACCGGGGAGCGCGAGCCCGGACAGGTCGCCCTTGACGTCCGCGAGGAAGACGGGCACGCCGGCCAGGGAGAGCCCCTCGGCCATGCCCTGCAGGGTCTTGGTCTTGCCGGTGCCCGTCGCGCCCGCCACGAGGCCGTGCCGGTTCAGCATCGAGAGCGCGAAACCGACCTGGACCTGCGGGTTCGGGTTGGCGTCCCCGCCCGGCTCACCCTCGAGCAGGGCGCCCAGCGGGAGGGTGGCCTCCGCCGCATAGCCCGCGGCCACCTCGGCCGCGTAGCCCTGGACGGCGACGGATGCGCCGGACTGGGCGGCGGCGGGACCGGCGGGCGGTTCGGCGACAGCCGGTACAGCGGCGACAGGTTCGGTGCCAGCCGGTTCAGCGGCGGCCGGATCCGCAGGGGACGCCGGGGTCGGCTCGGCGGCGCGCTCCGCATCGTCGAGGGCCTTCTGGGCTGCCGCGGCAGCCTCCCGCAGTGCGGCGAGGTCGGGCTTCGATGCATCGGACATGTCTCGGATGCTAAGTCGGCCCGGCGCGCCGCGCGCGGGGAGAACAGGCGGTTTCGTCGTCCGGATCCTCGCGCGGATAGAGTGGCGCGGTCATGCGCACCCGACGTCGTACATCCCGCCCGGCACCCCAGGAGGTGCGGGTCGTCACCGACTCGACCGCCTGCCTGCCCACCGGCCTCTCGGGCGGCCCGGTCGTGGTGCCCTTGCGTGTCCTCGTGGGCGACGAGGTCTACGCGGAAGGTGAGGACGTCACGCCGGAGCGGCTGGCGGAGCTGGTCGCCGGGGGCGCTCAGATGACCACGTCCCAGCCGCCCCCGGAGGCGTTCGCGGCCGTCTACCGCAGCCTCGGTGACGAGGGCGCCCGGTCCATCGTGTCGGTCCACCTGTCAGGGGCGCTGTCCGGCACGGTCGGCTCCGCTGGTACGGCCGCGGCGCGGTCGCCCCTGCAGGTGCGCGCCGTCGACTCGCGGACCGGCGCGGCAGGCCTCGGCTTCGCCGCCCGGGCCGCCGCGGAGTGTGCCGCCGCCGGGGCCGACGCCGCCCACGTGGCCGCCCGGGCCATCGAGGTCGCCGGGACCGCGCACGCCCTGTTCGTCGTCGACACCTTGGAGCACCTGCGTCGCGGCGGCCGGCTGTCCGGCCCGGCGGCGGCGCTCGGCACGGTCCTCGGGGTCAAGCCGATCCTGAAGCTGTCGGACGGCGCCGTGGAGCTCTCTCAGCGGGTGCGGACCCGAGCGGCCGGTGCCGAGCGCCTCCTGGAGCAGGCCGCAGGTTTTGTCGCCGGGGCGACGCGACCGGTCGTCGCCGTGCACCACTTCGGCGCGCACGACCGGGCGCTCGCCCTCGCGGGCCGCCTGCACACGCGCACCCGGGTAGACGTCGAGGTCACACCGCTGAGCGCGGTGCTGGGAGTTCACGTCGGCCCGGGCACGCTCGCGGTGGTCGTCGCCGACCTGGGCGACCACGCGCACTGAGGCTCGGGAGCTCGGCTCGGCCGGCGCTCAGCTGGTCAGGACCTCGCGCAGCTTCGCCGCGAACTCCACGGGCTTGTCGGCGGGCTGGCCGTACTCGCCGCCGCTGAACCCACCGTGCCCGCCCGGGAAGACGACCGGTTCGGAGCCGAGCCGCGCGGCCGCCCCGCGAGCGGCGCGGCCGGTCATCTGCTCGCCCGTGTCCGCGCCGACGGCGATCACCACGTGGGGAGAGCCCGCCGCGATGGTCTCGTACCGCGGCTCGTACGGCGGCAGCACCAGCATGTTCACGCCGAACATCAGGTCGTCGCGCGAGCCGTCGTCCTCGGTCGGCAGGCCGAACGCGGCAGGGTCGGGGTCGGGCTGCTTCGCGTAGTCCGCGGTGAGCTCGCCCTCTGCCATGAGCACGGTGATGAACTTCGCCATGGCGGCGCCGAAGCCCTTCGCCTGGTAGGTGTCGTGCATGTCCGTCATGGCGGCGGTCATCGCCTCCCGGTCGGGGAGCGCGGTGGCCAGGGGCGGCTCGTGCGCGACGACCATGCGCACGTCCTCCGGATGGGCTGCCGCGAGCTCGAGCGCAACCACCGCGCCGCCGCTGGACGCGAACAGGTCGACCGGTCCACCGCCGACCGCCTCGATGACGCGGTGCACGTCCTCGGCATGGGTCGCGACGCCGGGCAGCTCGGTCTCGGTGCCGAGGTCCCGGGTGCTGCGCTCGACGCCACGGGGGTCGTACGTGACGACGGTCCGGTCCGTGAAGTGGCCCGCGAGCGTGACAAAGCCTTCCGCTCCCATCGGGAGGCCGATCAGCACCAGCGGCGGCTCGTCGGACGGCGTCGCGGCCTCGCGCACGTCGTAGGTGAGGACGCCGCTCGGCACCTCGAGGGTGAGGGTCTTCTTGTCCGTCATCGTGTTCGCTCCTGACTCGGTGGCGCTTCTCGCGCTCGCTACCAGGTCAGACGACGGCCCCGGGAAGAACTCATCGGCGACCGCCGGCGGAACCTGTCGGTCACGCGCGCGGACCCTCGCGACGGCCCGGTGCGGCTGCGAGCCCGACCACAGCTCGCGTTTTTCCGTGTCTGTGCACAGGTGGGCCACTGAGGTCACCGGAGGACGGCGAGGCACGCCTAGCGTCTTGAACCATGCAGCCAGAGACCGCGCAACAGCGACTTCCCGACCCGTGGCCGTTCAGCCCGGTGCGCGGGCCCGGCAGCCGTCCGGTCCCCGGGCAGGGCAGTCCGGACGAGTCTCGGACGGATGAGGCTCGGACGGATGAGGCTCGAACGGACGAGGCTCGAACGGACGCCGACGAGCTGGTGGCCCGGCTGCGTTCCAGGCGGTCAGCCTCCGGGGTGGCCGCGGCCTACGCGGCCGCGCACGGCCACCCGACCGACCCCCGGCCCGAGCAGGGCGCCCGCAGGTGGGCTTTGAAGGGCAAGACGGCGGTGGTCGCGCTGGTGGCGGTGCTCCTGCTCGGCGTGGGTGTGGCGGCGCTGTCCCTCGGCGGCGACGGCGTCGAGCCGCTGACGCAGCTGGCGGCGGACGGGTCGGTGGATGGGCAGACCGGCGGACCTGCGGGATCGTCCGCGCAGCCGGTGCCGTCCGCACCGAGCGGTCCGTTGCCGGCCGCCCCGGCACCGGGCTCCACCGGCGCGGCGGACGGCGGCCTGCTCGTGCACGTCGTCGGCGAGGTGGCCGAGCCAGGCCTCGTCACGGTGCCCGACGGCGCTCGTGTGGCCGATGCGCTGGAGGCGGCCGGCGGGACCACCCGCAAGGCCGACCTGACCGCCGTGAACCTGGCGCGCGCGGTCGTCGACGGCGAGCAGCTCTACGTGCCCAGGCCGGGGGAGCAGCCGCCCGGGGCCGCGGCACCCGGAGCCGGTGGGCCCGCACCGGGCGCGGGTGGACCGGGCACGGGTGGACCGGGCGCGGGCGACGGAGCCACGGGCGCCACCGTCGACATCAACACCGCGGACGCGGCGGCTCTGGAGACGCTCCCCGGTATCGGTCCGTCCATCGCCCAGGCGATCGTCGAGTGGCGTACGGCCAACGGACAGTTCGCGAGCGTCGACGAGCTGGAGGACGTGCCGGGCATCGGCCCGGCAACGCTTGCCGAGATCCGCGACAGCGCACGGGTAGGGCCATGACCGACCTGCGGATCGCGCCGGCGGCCCTGGCGGTTTGGGTGGCGGCCTGGCTGCTGACCGGGCCAGGGGCGGGCTGGACCGGCCCGGCGGTGTGGGCGGCCGCGGCGCTCGTCGCGGCCACCTGCCTCCACCTGCTGCTCGCGGCGGTCCTGACGCGAAGGGTCGGCCGGCCCGCAGTCGCGCACGCGGCCCTCGCCACCGCCTGCGCCCTGGCAGTGACGGTCTCCGCGCACGTGCAGCTCGCGGGTCGCGCACCGCTCGGCGACCTCGCGGAACAGCGGGTGACGGTGACCCTCACCGGCCTGGTCGTCTCCCAGCCGGAGCCGTTCTCGTTCGCCCCCGGGTCGTTCGCCCCCGGGGCGGGGCAGTACCGCTGGGTCCTCGCGGCCCGCACCATCGAAGCGCGCGGCGTCGGCTCGGCGGCCCGGGCACACGTCCAGGTGCTGTCGAGCACCGCGCCCCGGTACGGAGCGACCGTGACCCTCTCGGGCGCGCTGCGGCCCGCCGACCCCGGCGCGGCGGAGGCCGCCCGCCTGACCGCCGACGGCGCGAGCGAGATCCGTGCCCCACCCGCGGGCCTGCGAGTGCTCGACACCCACCGCACGGCACTCCTCGACGTGACGGACCCGCTGTCCGCACAGGGCCGCGGGCTGGTCCCGGGCGCCGCCATCGGCGACACCACCCGCCTCCCGGACGACCTCGCCGAGGAGATGAGGAGCACCGGCCTGGCTCACATCACCGCAGTCTCGGGCGGTCACTTCGCGGTGGTCGTCGCTGTCCTGACCCTGCTCTGCTCGCTGGCCCGGCTGCCGAGGCCGGCCAGGGTGGCCCTCGTCGCGCTCGCCGCCCTCGCGTTCGTGGCGCTCGTCCGGCCGGAGCCCGCAGTGCTCCGCGCCGCTGTCATGGCGGCCTTCGCCCTGACCGGAGTCGCCATCGGGCGGCCGTCGCAGTCGGTACCGGCGCTCGCGGCGTCGGTCGTGGGGCTGCTGGTGGTGGACCCGTGGCTGGCCCGCTCGTTCGGGTTCGCGCTGTCCGCTGCGGCGACCGGCGGTCTGGTGCTGCTCGCGGCGCCGCTGGCCGCCCGGCTCGCGCCCTGGACGGGGGACGCAGCCGCCTTTGCCCTGGCGGTCCCGCTCGCCGCACAGGCGGCGTGCGGCCCGGTGCTGGTGCTGCTCGATCCGTCGGTGTCGACCGTGTCGGTCCTCGCGAACCTGCTGGCCGCCCCGGCACTGGTGCCAGCGACGCTGCTCGGGCTCGTCGCGACGGTCCTCGCGCCGGAACTGCCGATGCTCGCCGGCCTCGTGGCCTGGGCCGCGAGCGGCGCCACGTGGTGGATCGCGGCGGTCGCGCACTGGTGCGCCGCGCTCCCCGGCGCCGTCGTCCCGTGGTTGGGCGGACCGCCGGGAGCCCTCCTGCTGGCGGCGCTCACGGGCGTCGTGCTGTGGGTGGTGCTGCGGCATGCCCCGCGCCCGGGCTGGCCCGAGTCCTGGCGCACGGCGGCCCGGTCGAGCCTGCGCGAGGCGCTCACCACGCGGCGACGGCGGCTCACCCGGGCGCGCGTCGTGGCGCTCCTCGCGGCCGGCTCGGTGGCGGTGCTCGTCGTCGTGGTGGCGGTGCCGCGCCTCGCCGTCCGACCGGGCATACCGCGGGACTGGCTGGTGGTGGCGTGCGACGTCGGGCAGGGGGACGCGCTGGCGCTGCGCACGGGGCCGACGTCGGCGGTGGTGGTCGACGTGGGGCCTGACGGGCCCGCGGCGGGCCGCTGCCTCGACGAGCTCGGCGTGGCCAGGGTGGACCTGCTCGTGCTGAGCCACTTCCACGCGGACCACGTGGGCGGCCTCGAGCCGGTGCTGGCGGGGCGGGAGGTGGCGGCGGCGCTCGTGTCCCCGGTGCCGGAGCCCGCCGCGAACGCGGCGGCGACCGGGGCGGCGCTGGCGGCCGCCGGTGTGCCGGTCGGCGTCGCGCGGACGGGGGACCGGGGGACGGCGGGGTACCTGACCTGGCAGGTGCTGCTGGCGGGTGCGGGCGAGGGCGCGAACGACTCGAGCATCGTGCTCGCGGCCCGGACCGGCGGGCTCGACGTGCTCGCGCTCGGTGACCTGGAGGATGCGGGTCAGGCGGAGCTGGTGCCGCTGGCCGGGCAGACCGACGTCGTCAAGGTGGCCCATCACGGCTCGGCGGTACAGTCCCGGGCACTGGCGGAACGCCTGCGTCCGGCGGTGGCGCTGGTCTCGTCAGGTCGGGACAACGACTACGGCCACCCCACCGACGAGGCACTCGATCTGTACGCGGGCTTGGGCGCCGCTGTCGTCCGGACCGACCAGTGCGGCACCGTGGCACTCGTGGTCCGCGGGCAGGAGGTGTCGCTGGCGGGCTGCTGAGCAAGTTCTCCCGGGCAGTCCCCGTGTGACGCGTCGCGCCTCTTGTACCAGGTCACGCCGATGTACGGCCGCAGGCTCGCCACACTTCGCGAAACGTTGCGGATCCTGTGGGCCGCTCTAACGTGGGTGAGGACGGAGAGTTTCGTCAGCACCTACGAAGGGGGGCTTCGTGGCTGATCTCAAGCTGACCGTCCGGCGGTATCGTCGGACCATCGCGGTATCCGTGACGGCGGCTCTGCTCGTACCGGCGATGGCGTTCAGCGCCGCGGGGCGGGACCAGGCTGCCGCACAGCTCGAGCTGCGACAGGAGCTCCTGGCGGAGTCCGTGGTCACCGACGTCTCGGAAGCCGACCAGACGGTCCGGGTGGACGTCGCCGCGGATCCCGCGGCCGCGGACGCCTGGCTCGAGGAGTCGGCGGAGGTGCTGGACGGCTGGACCGTCGTCGTGGCCGGGATGGAGAGCAGGTCCGGCGCAGACCGCGCGAAGCTGGACGCCGAGGCGGTTGCGGGCGACCCGTCGTCGCCGGGCGAACCGTGCCCGGAGACTCCGAAAGGCCCCCGCTCTGCCGACGGCGCCACCACTCCCTACCTGGGCTGCGAGCCGGACGGAGACGTCCAGGCCACCACCCGGTCGGGCGAGAAGGGGCCGGCGAACACCACTCTGGCCGAGGCGGTCGACGAGGTCCTCGCGTCCTACCTGCCCGGCGCCGGCCTGGCGCCCACCACGGTCCAGATCGACGAGGGCGAAGCGACGGTAGACGTGGCGGCCGGGTTCGAGCAGGCGCTGTCCGGCGCCGAGGTATACCCGGGTGACGTCTGGCAGGCGCTCCTGTTCACCGCGCACAGCAACGGCAACATCGACTCGGTGAAATTCACGCTTGCCGGGGACTGCCTCGCCTTCGCGTTCGCGACGGGCGGCGACATGTGCGCCTCGACCGACCTGCCGATCGACCTGGGCTGAGGGGGCGACCATGCGTGCGACATCTCGCCGGCTCCTGTCCTGCCTCACTGCTCTGGTGCTCGTGGCCGGCGGGCTGCTCGCGGTGGCCCCGACGGCGTCGGCGGACGTCACCTACGTCCCGGAGAACTGGAACGGCAAGGTGGTCTACCTGTCCCAGGCGTGTCACGACCGGGGCGACACCATCTGCCGCACCAACACGGGCTGCCGCGGGTTCAGCGAGAACGGCAACTCGTACAAGGTGGCCGTGTCCGCGGCGACCCAGTACGACCCGGAGCACATGAACCTGCTGGAGCGTGGTTACAAGGTGGTGCGCGGCAACGGCCTGACCAGGACGAACATCGCCAACTCCAACCGGGCGGGCGCCGACCTGCACCTGCCCATCCACTCCAACGCGGTCAGCAACGCGTGCGAGAAGGGGCATTCGCCCGAGCGGTACGGCACCCACGTGATGTACGTGTCCAAGGCAGGCAAGGAGTGCGCGGGGATCATGCGGTGGCGCGTGGGCGCGAGCAGCCCTGGCACGAACGACGCCCGCCAGTACCGCACCGACCTGGGCGAGCTCAACCAGACCAACGCCGTCGCCTGCTACCTCGAGCAGGAGTATCACGTGTGGGACCAGGGAGTGAGCTGGATGCTGGACCGCGGTGCCTGGACCTGGCGGATCGCCCTCAGCGTCGACGTCTTCCTGGGTTACCCGTGATGCGCGCCCGGCTGCTGGTCCCGGTCACCGCCGTCGTGCTCGCGCTGGCCGCCTGCACAGCGGCCCCGCCGAGCTCCGGCCCGTCCGTCCCGGCGGAGGAGCCCGGCGCGACGAGCAGCCCCGGAGCCGGCCCGACGGCGTCGGGCGACCCCGAGGACACGAGCGACGAGCCGGCCATCACCGTCCGCGCCGCCGACGGCGCCTGGGTGGTGCGCGGCGCGGGTTTCACGGGCGGCAACCAGTATCTGGTCCAGTGCACCGGCGGCACGACGGCGGGTGCGAAGGCGCTCGACGAGTGCGACATGTCGACCAGCGAGCAGGTGGTGGCGGACGCCGAGGGCCGGATCTCGGCGACGCGGCCTGCCCGGGCGTTCGTCAACGTCGGCTCGGTGTCCGAGGTGGACTGCACGGGGGACCCGTGTGCCCTGGCCGTCGCTGACCTGTCCGACGTGGTGCTCGCGGCTGCCCCTGCCCCGCTGCCCGACGGCTCGGAGCCGCCCGACGCGCCGACGCTCGTCCTCTCGGAGCAGGAGCTCGGCGCCGACAAGGGCCGGGTCACAGTGACGGGCGAGGGCTACGCGCAGGGCGCCGCGGTCCGGCTGGTGCAGTGCGCCACCACGCCGGACGGCGGTGTTGATGGTGATAACTGTCTGTACGACGACGGCAAGCGGGTGGTCGCCGACCGCACGGGCTCGGTGCTCGCCCGGCTGGCGGTAGTGCGCGAGATCGAGCTGGTCGGCGGCGGCGTCGCCGACTGTGCGGTGGCGGGCGCGTGCGTGGTCGCGAACGCCTGGACCGACGGCGGACGCATGGCGGTGGCCGATCTCCTCTGGGAGTGATCGTCGGTGGTGCGTGGTTTCCCGCTCGTCGACGACGTCGACGACGCGGCCAGCGTCGAGCTGGTCGAGCTGCGCGCAGGGGTACAGCGCGCTGTGCTCGTCGTGGTCGACGATGGTCAGATCGCCGCGGCCGGTAAGCTCGCGGACACCGTCAGCGGTGACGTCCGCGACGCTGTCCTCGCGTGCGACGAGGCGCTCAGCAACTTGCTGCGCCGTGATGAGGTGGTCGGTCATTGATCATCCGTCCTCTCGGCTCGCTCGGTGCGGAGGGGTGCTCCGGTCACCAGAGGGGACGGGCACGAATTTGTGACCTGCGCCAACTAGAGAGACAGCGGGCAAGTCGAGTTGGCACATCGGTCACTCGACCTGTCACGTTCGCGTTTTCCGGTCACACGATCTGTCACACCGCAGGTCAGGGAGTTGGACGTGGTCGGCCGCGCAGTGATCTGTGACAGCTCGTCTGACCAAACCGGGGACCGCCGCTCCTGGACCACCCGTGAGCAACTCCGCATCGCGATCGTGACCTGGATCGAACGGACCTACCACCGACGCCGCCGACAGCCAGCTCTTGGCCGTTTGACCCCGGTCGAATTCGAGACCGGCATGAACACGCCAGCCGCCCTGGCTGCGTGACTACAACCTGGAGCGATGAGGCATCGGATCGGAGGTAGAGCCCAGCGACGGAACGGTCAGTGCTCGTCCGCCATCTGGAACGCGCCCGCTTCGAGGCGATGAATGAGTTGCTGGGTCCAGTCCGATCGGCTGTCCGCGGTGTGGAGCCAGAGTTCGATGACGGCGCCGACCGGCCCCCACTCGCGCACATCGGCGTCGGTCGGGAGAGACGAGGTGATGGCGGTGCGCCAACGCTGCATCCCCGCTACTCGTTGATGCAGCAGAGAGATCGCCTCGGCGCGGGGCAGGTCTTCGATGAACCCGACCGCGGCCGATAGCGTGTCGAGTCGGGGGTCGTGCCGTGAGAGCGCTGCGCGCAGCAGGCCGAAGTATGCCGTTTCTCCTTCGACGGTGATCTCGTACGCGGTGCGTGGTGGGCCGCCGGCGTCGCTGGCCGTGGCGTCGTAGGCGCTGAGAAGACCGCGAGCGCTCATCGAGGTGAGCGCGTGGTACACAGAGCCGGACGTGGCCGTCGACCACTCGTGAGCACCCCAACTCTCAAGGTCGACCCGGACCAGGTAGCCGTGGGCGCGCCCGCGCCGCCGGACGGCTCCGAGTACGAGCATCCGGACCACCGACTGGCTCACAGTGCTGCGGCCAGGTCGTCAAGACTGGCAAGCACGTCCGCCTCCGCGCGCCGCTGGGCGGCGGTCAGTGTGATGTTGGTCGCCTTGTCCAGGAACTCACGGGCGGCTACATCGTCGCCAGCGCGCGCGGCGAGTTCGGCACGGTAGGCCAGCGCTTCGAGTAGCTCGATCGGTCCCGCCGTGTCCCGATTGCGTTCGAGTGCGGCATCGAGAATCCGTGCCGCCTGCCGGTGCTTGCCGTGGGAGTCACCCATGACTACGGCGCTGCGCAGGGAGGCTGCGAGCCTGTCGAGCACCGCCTCCTCGTCCGCCGGTTTGGCTGACATGGCCATGACCCTGATCCAGTTGCCGCCAGGATCGATCACGGTGAACCCGGACATGTTGTCGGAGTTCTTCCGCACGCGTGGGCGCGTCATGCGGGGGATGCCCGAGACGAGGATCTTGCCGTGCGTAGCGCGCATCCCCTCGGCGAACGCCCGGAACAGTTCGCCCGTGTCGGGGACCAGTACGAGGCAACTTCCATAGGAGTCCTCCGGCTTGAACCCGCGGATGCCGAAGAAGTGGAGGTTGATGTCCTCGCGCTCGAGAGCCACATAGGGATTGGGCAGCTTCTGCGAGTAGGTCATGCGGAAGCCCAGCATCCCGTAGAACTCCACCATCGCATCGATCGATCCGCAGGGCAGCATTGGCACCGTCATCTCGCCAGCCATACGACCTCCTTCGATTCGTAGCCAAATTTGGTTACCATCAGCCTACAGGAGCCCGTTGACCGTGCAGAGTCTTCGATTGAGAGGCATTAGGGACGCAGGGACCTGGGCCCATGGACGTCGCCGCCAGTTTTGTGACTGTGAACCTTGAGCGTCCTGCCTTCCGGGAGTGTTCGCATCGACGCGCTCTGAACACGCCAGCCGCACTGGCTGAGTGACTACAACCTGTCACCTGTCCGTGCAGCAGACCCCAACTAGCCAGACGATGGGTAACTACTCACTGGCTGCCGCGATGCTTACGGGGTTGGGCTGATAGTTGGCGCATCCGATGGCGTGCTTCCAGGGCTGTGCCACGATGTAGCCGGTCCAGTCGTGGCCCTCTGCGACGCGTCACGTTGCACGTATCTCGCACGGCGCACGTTGGCCGGAACCTGGAAATGGGCTCCTACCTGCTAGAACGTCCGCTACGTGAAAGGCTGTGTCAGTGCCTCCAGCGACCAAGCGCCGTACCGCCACACCCGTCACCGGCCGTAGCTGGGACGAGCCGACGCTCGCCCCGGTAGTGCTCGTGCGTGGGGCCGAGCCGCTCCTGGCCGAACGTGCGGTGGACGGCGTCGTCGAGCTGGCGCGTGCGCGTGACCCCGAGATCGAGAAGGTCGAGCTGGAGGGTGCCACGTACGGCCCGGGGCGGCTGGTGGTCGCCGCGAGCCCTTCCCTGTTCGGCGAGGCCAAGATCGTCGTGGTCCGGTCGGCGGAGTCCGGCACCGAGGACCTGATGGCCGACCTCATCTCGTATGTCGGCTCGCCGGACGAGGAGACCGTCCTCGTGGTCGTGCACGGCGGTGGGCAGCGTGGCAAGAAGATGCTCGACACCATCACCAAGTCGGGTGCGCCGGTCATGGTGTGCGAGCCGGTGACCAAGGACGGCGAGAAGGCGTCGTTCGTGGCAGGGGAGTTCAAGGCCGCGCGCCGTCGGGCCGATGCCGAGGCGGTGCGTGCCCTGGTGGATGCCCTCGGCAGCGACCTGCGCGAGCTGGCGTCGGCCTGCTCGCAGCTGATCGCCGACACGACAGGCACCATCACGGCGGCCACCGTGGACAAGTACTACGGCGGGCGCGTCGAGGCGACGGGCTTCCGCGTCGCCGACGCCGCGGTGGCCGGTGACGCCGGAGGCGCCGTCGCGCTCCTGCGGCACGCGCTCGACACGGGGCTGGACCCGGTGCCCATCGTCGCTGCCCTGGCGCTGCGGCTGCGCAACCTCGCGAAGGTCGCGTCGATGCGCGGCGGCGGCGGGTTCTCGGCCCGCGACATCGGCATGGCGCCCTGGCAGGTGGACCGTGCCCGCAAGGACCTGCGGAGCTGGACGCCGGAGGGCCTGGCGGCGGCGATCTCCGCCGTCGCGCAGGCGGACGCGGACGTCAAGGGCGAGTCCAGGGACCCGGTGTTCGCCGTGGAGCGTGCGGTCCTGACCATCGCTCGCTCCCGCCGGTCCTGACCTTTCGGCGCCCCGACTCGACAGGCAAGTGATTACTTGCCTATTGTGGGGGCGTGGCTGACGACATCTTCAAAGCCCTGGCCGACCCCACCCGTCGGACGATCCTCGACGAGCTCAGCGAGCGCTCGGGGCAGACCCTGTTCGAGATCTGCGGCCGGCTGAGCATGAAGCACGAGCTCAGCCTCTCGCGCCAGGCGGTGTCCCAGCACCTCGCGGTGCTGGAGGCCGCAGGGCTGGTCGAGACCCGGCGGGACGGCCGCTACAAGTTCCACGACCTGAACACCGAGCCGCTGAAAGGTATCGCGGAGCGGTGGATCGGGTCCGATCCAGCGGAGGACACACCATGAGGATCCATCTGGCGACCACGTTCGTCGACAACCAGGCCAAGGCCCTGAGCTTCTACACCGACGTGCTGGGCTTCGTGAAGAAGCACGACGTTCCCCTGGGCAAGGAGGACCGGTGGCTGACGGTGGTCTCGCCCGAGGACCTGGAGGGCGCCGAGCTGCTGCTGGAGCCGGCCGGCCACCCGGCGGTCCAGCCCTACCGGGACGCGCTGGTCGCTGACGGCATCCCGGTGACCGCGTTCGCGGTGGACGACGTCCGCGCGGAGTTCGAGCGGCTGAGCGGGCTCGGCGTGCGGTTCACGCAGGAGCCCCTCGACATGGGGACGGTCATCACGGCAGTGCTCGACGACACCTGCGGCAACCTGGTCCAGCTCCAGCAGCTCATATAGCCGGCCATGTCACCGGCCCGCTCGGCCGTTGAGCGCGGGCACGCGAAAGACGCCGTCCTCCCCATGGGTGGACGGCGTCTTTCGAAGCTTGCTCAGAGAGCGGCGACCGACTTCGCGAGGGCCGACTTGCGGTTCGCGGCCTGGTTCGCGTGGATGACGCCCTTGGCGACAGCCTTGTCGAGCTTGCGCGACGCGGTGGCAAGGGTGACCGTCGCGGTCTCCTTGTCGCCGGCTGCGACGGCCTCGCGCACCTTGCGCACGTTGGTCTTCAGCTCCGACTTGACGGACTTGTTGCGCAGACGAGCCTTCTCGTTCGTCTTGATGCGCTTCATCTGGGACTTGATGTTTGCCACGATGGGACTTCCTGGTGTGTTCGCCTGACGGCGAGCGGATAGGTCGTAGAGGGCGGTCACAGTTCCGGGACTGGGGTGGGGACCCGTGGAGAGGAACTGAGACTGTGCCCGCCGACCTGGGCGGACACGCGACCTCCAAGGTTACCAGAGGCTCGGGCGCCTCGGGCGAGGAGTCCGTGTGACACCGGCTACGGCCGCCGTCGGCCAAGAATGGCCCTGACGAGCCACCTTAGGATTCGAACCATGACTACCGCGACGCTGAGAGGCCGTTTCCAGTGGACCGTGGTGGTTCCAGTCCTTGCCGCGGTGCTCCTCGTGGTGACGTGGAGCAGCCATGACCACCCGGTGATCCTGGCCGCGATCGGCGCCGCCCTGGTCGGGTCGGTGCTCGCCGCGGTGCACCACGCCGAGGTGATCGCGCACAAGGTCGGCGAGCCGTTCGGCTCCCTCATCCTCGCGGTGGCGGTGACCGTGATCGAGGTCGGCCTGATCATCATGCTGATGAGCAGCGGTGGCGACGCGGCCAGCACCTATGCCCGGGACACCGTGTTCGCCGCCGTCATGATCACCTTCAACGGGATCGTCGGGCTGTCCCTGCTCGTCGGCGCGAGCAAGCATCATCTGGTCAGCTTCAACGCGTCGGGTACCGGGTCGGCGCTCGCCACGGTGATCGCGCTGGCCGGGGTCACGCTGGTCCTGCCCCGCTTCACGACGTCGGCGGACGGCGGCGCCTACACGCCCTTCCAGCTCGCCTTCGCGGCGGTGGCCTCGCTGGTCCTGTACGGGGCGTTCGTCTTCACGCAGACCGTTCGGCACCGCGACTTCTTCCTGCCCGTCACGAGCGACAAGTACGGCCGTGTCACGGGCGTCATCCGGGACGAGGACGGCGACGACCACGCCGACCCGCCGGCTGCGAAAGAGGCGTGGATCAGCGTCGCGCTGCTGGTCCTCGCCCTCGTCTCGGTGGTGTTCCTGGCCAAGATGCTCTCGCCCACCATCGAGTACGGAGTGGCCGCGGCGGGCCTGCCGTACGGGGTGGTCGGTGTGGTGATCGCGCTCCTCGTCCTCGCACCCGAGTCGATCGCCGCGGTCCGCAACGCGCTCCGCAACCGCGTGCAGACCAGCCTCAACCTCGCCTACGGCTCAGCCATGGCGTCGATAGGCCTGACCATCCCCACCATCGCCGTCGCGATGATCTGGATGGACGGGCCGCTCACCCTCGGCCTCGAGCCGGTCCAGATGGTGCTGCTCGCGGTCTCCGTGGTCGTGGCGATGCTGAGCATCGCGCCGGGCCGGGCCAAGACGCTGCAGGGCGTGGTGCACCTCGTGCTCCTTGCCGCGTTCCTCGTGGTGTCGATCCAGCCGTAGCCCGGTCCGCCGGAGCGGTTACAGCGCGGCTGCCACCTGGTCGAAGACGGCCCGGTCCAGGATCGCGCCCTCCCGGCGGACGGCGTCCGGGTGGATCCGGATCACGCGGTTGAGGCGCACCTCGGAGGCGCGGCCGGTGCTGTCCCAGGCGCCGGTGCCGATGTCCATCCAGCGGCGGCCGGCGCGGGCCTCCTGCCCGGCGTCGCGGTCGTGGTCCTGGCTGGTCAGCTGCAGCGCGAGGAGCCAGGGGCCGTCGTTGCCCACGATCAGCACCGGGCGGTCCTTGCCCTGGCTGTGATCTTCTTCATAAGGCACCCACGACCAGACGACCTCGCCCGGGTCGGGCTCGCCGTCGAGCTCGGGGCGGTAGACGGGCTTGACCGTGCCCTCGAAGTCCCCGGGGTAACCATCGGTCTCGGGCAGGTTCCGGCCCGATGCCGGACGGCGGTCCCGGGGCGTTGGCCCCGACGTCTGCCGGTCGTTGCCGGTGCGACGGTCGCTCTGGTCGAAGAAGGCGCCTGCCACGGCCTCGACGACGTCGCCGAGCAGCTTGATCCACGGGTTCTGGTTCACGCAGGGCAGAGTAGCCCGGCGTTGGCCCGCGAGCAGGGCGTGCCGACGCCGGTGACCGTGCCCGGGCGCCGGCGTCAGCCCCGATCAGGTGAGGTCGAGCGCCCGGTCCATGTACTTCACGACGTCGTTGAAGACGTCCTCCGCGAGGATGTCGCCCTCGCGGCGCACGTCGTCCGGGTCGACGCGGACGACGCGGTTGATCCGGACCTCCGACTCGCGGCCCGTGCCGTCCCAGGCACCCGTGCCGACGTCCATCCAGATCCGCCCGGCGCGCACCTCCTGCAGCATGTCGCGGTCGTGGTCCTGGCTGGTGAGCTGCAGCCCGAGCAGCCAGGGACCGTCCTTGCCCACGAGCAGCACCGGACGGTCCTTGCCCTGGCTGTGGTCCTCCTCGTACGGCACCCAGGTCCAGACGACCTCGCCGGGGTCCGGGTCACCGTCCAGCTCTGGGTTGTAGATCGGGTGGACCTCACCCTCGAAGTCGCCGGGATAGCTGTTGTCTGATGCGAAGGTCACGCCCGAAACCGTACCGGAACGGGTTAACCGCACATCAGGGACCTAACAGCAGGAATCAGTCGGCGCACGCCCGGGCGAACTCGGCCAGCTCCGCCGCCATCGGCTCCGGCTCCCAGCTGTGCATCGCGCCCGGCAGCTCCTTCTCCGTACCCTTCGGCACCGCCGCCACGATGCTCGCGGCCGCCACCGGCATCTCCGGGAAGGTCTCGGCCCCGTACATGGCGAGCACGGGGACCGCGACGTCGAGCGTGCCGTCCTCCAGCGCGCGCTGCGCCCAGGCGAGCGACTGCGCGTCGGCGCGGTAGGCGGCGACCGTGCGGGCGATAGCGGACCAGGCAGGGGAGGCCTCCATCTCGGCGAGCCACTCGGGCGGCATGTCCTTCATGTAGTGCCGCATCGCGTTCTCGTGGTCGTCGGCGTCGAGCAGGCGCTCGATCTCGTCGGCCCACGCCTGCGTGGTCTCCGCGGGGTCGCCCAGTGGCGCCTCCCAGAGGGCGAGGCCGGTGACCGGCAGTCCCGCGGCGGCGGCCCGGAGGCTGAGCGAGCAGCCCGACGAGTGTCCGACCAGCACCGCGGAACCACCCGCTACCTCGATCATCGCGGCGACCGCGGCCAGCTCGCGATCGAGGTCGAGGCGCCCCTCTGCGGGGCTCTCCCCGCGGCCCAGCCGATCGAACGTGATGGTGGTGAGCCCGGCGTCGGCGACGCGCTGGGCGGTCTCGGCGGTGATCGGGTCGTCGGCGCGGTCCGGTCCGGCGCCCGTCACGAAGACGACGGCCGGTCCGGTGCCGCCGCGCAGGTCGTAGGCGACGCGGTCGCCCTGGCTGGTGGTTGCGTAGTCGGTCATACCGGTCTGACGACGCGGCGCCCGCCAACTCATCGCTGATCCGGGCCGCCGGGTGCCGAACGTAGGCTTGGTCGCCCGAGCCCATCGGGCAAAAAGTGCTCGCCCAGGGGTCGCGACGGTGTCACGGTGTGCGGATGAGCCTGCACGACGACGAGGTCGCCTCCACCCCCGAACTGGTGCATCGTCTGGTCGCGGAGCAGTTCCCGCAGTGGGCGGACCTGCCGGTGACGCAGGGCCCGGCCGGCGGCACCGATCATCACCTGTTCCGCCTCGGGGACGAGCTGCTCGTCCGGATGCCGAAGATCGCCTGGGCGCAGGACCAGGCGGGCTCCGACGCCCGCTGGCTCCCGCACCTCGCGCCGCACCTGCCGCTCCGGCTCCCCGTGCCCGAGGCGGTCGGCGAGCCGGGCGAGGGCTTCCCGTTCCGCTGGTCCGTCACGCGCTGGCTCGACGGCGCACCGCCCGCCGTGGGCGCCCTCGGCACGACCGCCGCCCGGCAGCTCGGCGAGTTCGTCGCGGCCCTGCGCACGGTGAGCACCGACGGCGCTCCGGTCAAGGACGGCACCTCCCGTGGCGTCCCGCTCGCGCGGCTCGACGACGACGTGCGCGCCGCCGTCACCGAGTCCGGCACCCGCATCGACGGCCGGGCCGTGACGAAGGTGTGGGACCGGGCGCTCGCCGCGCGCCCGGCGACTGACGGGTACTGGATCCATGGCGACCTGCTGCCCGGCAACCTCCTCGCCGACGGCGGGCGCATGACCGCCGTCATCGACTGGGGCGGGGTGGGCGTCGGCGATCCCGCCGCCGACCTGATCCCCGCCTGGACCCAGTTCGCGGGCGCCGAACGCGTCGCCTTCCGGGCATCCGCCACCGACGGGCTGACCGACCCCGGCGACGCCTGGGAGCGCGGGCGCGGCTGGGTCCTGGTCCAGGCGGTGATCGCGCTGCCGTACTACTGGGACCGCTGGCCCGCGTTCGCGCGCGGGAGCCAGGAGCGCATCGCCGCGGTGCTCGCGGCCTGACGACACGGTCCGCGAAGGCGCACCGAGTCGAGACAGCCGGTCACGGCACTATCGGCTCCGCGAGCGCCGCGTCCAGGACGGCGCGGTCGCCCTCGACAACGAGCCCTGCCTCGGCGGGGGTGAGCCGACGCCACAGCATGAGCGCGAGCCCCTCGGCCGGCCCGGAGACGACGGCGTCGGGCGCCACCTCGGCGGGCTCGCCGGGAGCGCCGAGCACCCAGGTGCGCGTGCCGTCGACGTCGGTCGCCACGAGGGCTACCGGGTGCTGCAGCGGCGCCATGCGGCCGAGGCCCACCTGGCGCGGCTGGAACACGGTGACGACCTCGTCCACGGTGTCCGCCCAGACCTCGGGATCGGTCCCGACGAGGCCGACGGAACCGGCCCCGGCACGCGCCGCGAGCAGGTCGTGGAGGTGCACGAGCGTCTCGTGGGTCTGCCGCCGGTGCCAGAACCGCACCGGACCGGGTCCCATGGGCTCGGGATGGGCGAGCACCCGGCCGACCGATTCGGGATCGATCTCGGCGAAGGCCTCGCGCAGGTAGGCGGCCTGGGCCGCGTAGTGCGGTGCCAGGTCGAACGGCCCGTCGCCCAGAGCTGGCCCCTTGACCCCGCGGGCATTGCCGGCGGCCCAGTGGTGGACTTGCGCGAGGTGCTCCACCAGCTCGCGGACGGTCCAGTCGCCGCAGGCGGGGACTCGCGCGTCGGCGTCGGCGCCCGGCACCGCGGCGAGGAAGTCGTCCTGGAACCGGGTCAGCAGGGCGAGGTGGTCGAGACTCATGCCGAAAGGTACCGCGCACCACCGTCACTCTGACGCCCCGGATGGACGTTCAGGATGGACGTTCAGGATGACTACCGCCGCACACCGTGGAACCGTAGGGGCACGTCCGACGTTCTTCCACGCGATGCCCCAGCGGCATCCGGCCGGAGACCCTCGGGCCGCCACCGAACCGCACCACATCTCGCGAAGGATCATGGACGCCGACAGTCATAGTCCCTGCCCAGCCGTACGCCGTAACCCCGCAGGGCGGAGGTGGTGGCGTTGAGCTGGGTGATCTCGCTCCTGCTGGGCGTCGTGGTGATCCTCGCGATCACCGCCGTGACGGGCTACTTCGTCGCGCAGGAGTTCGCGTACATGGCGGTCGACCGCGCACGCCTGGCGGCCCGCGCGGAGGCCGGCGACGCCGGGGCGCGGCGCGCGCTCGGCGTGACCCGCCGCACCAGCTTCATGCTCTCCGGCGCGCAGCTCGGCATCACGGTCACCGGCCTGCTGGTCGGCTACGTCGCCGAGCCGCTCGTCGGTGAGTCGCTGGGCGTGGCGCTCGGCGGCGTCGGTGTGCCGACCGGTGTCGGCGTCGCGGTGGGCACCGTCCTGGCGCTCGTGCTCTCGACGCTCGTGCAGATGCTGTTCGGCGAGCTCGTCCCGAAGAACCTGGCGATCGCGCGGCCTGAGCCCGTGGCCCTGTGGCTCGCGCGTTCGACCACCGTCTACCTCGCGGTCTTCGGCTGGCTGATCAGGGTGTTCGACGCCGCGTCGAACGCGCTGCTGCGCCTGCTCCGCATCGAGCCGGTGCACGACGTCGAGCACTCGGCGACGGTCCGCGACCTCGAGCACATCGTCGCGGACTCGCGCGCCAGCGGCGACCTCCCCGGCGACCTGTCGGTGCTGCTGGACCGCATCCTCGACTTCCCCCGGCAGGACGTCGAGCACGCCATGATCCCGCGGGCGCGGGTCGGCGTGGTGCGCCCCGACGACACGCTCGCCCAGGTGCGCGAGCTGATGGCCCGCGGGCACTCCCGCTACCCGGTGCTCGACGACGACGGCGAGGTGGTCGGCGTCGTGCACCTGGCGGACCTGCTGTCCGCTGGGCCCGCGGCGGCGACCGTCGCGGACCTGCTGCGTCCTGCGCTCGTGCTGCCCACTGCCATGGCGCTGCCGGACGCCCTCCGGGAGCTGTCGGCCACGCGGAACCAGATGGCGTGCGTCGTCGACGAGTACGGCGGGTTCGCCGGCGTGCTCACCGTCGAGGACCTCGCGGAGGAGCTGGTCGGCGAGATCACCGACGAGCACGACGACGAGATCGACCCCGTGACCGCGGCGTCGGACGGGGTGTGGGTGATGGCCGGCGACGTCCACCTCGACGAGGTCGAGCGGTCCGTCGGGCGCGACCTGCCCGAGGGTGACCACGAGACGATCGCCGGGCTGGCGATCGCCGTCCACGGCTCGCTGCCTGCGGCGGGCGACGTCGTCGACGTCGCACTGCCCGCCGACCCGGCCGACCTGGTCGCGGCCGAGCCGCACCCGGACGAGGTGCTCCGGATCGAGGTGCTCGAGGTGGAACGGCACGTGCCGTCCCGCGTCCGGGTCACCGTCGTGGACGCACCGGCGGATGCCGAGAACGCCGAGACCGGGAACGTCGAGCCCAAGAACGCCGAGACCATGAGCGAGGAGGCCCGATGAGCAACCCATGGGTGGTGGCAGTGGTCACCGTCGTCATCATCGCGCTGAGCGCGTTCTTCGTCGCGGTGGAGTTCGCCCTCCTCGCGGCCAAGCGGCACCGGCTGGAGGACGCCGCGACCACCAGCCGCTCAGCGCGCGCCGCACTGCGCAGCGCGAGCGAGCTCACGCTGCTGCTCGCGGGCTCGCAGCTCGGGATCACCGTCTGCACCCTGGCCCTCGGCGCGATCACCAAGCCCGCCGTGCACCACTGGTTGACGCCGCTGTTCGAGACGTGGGGCGCGCCGTTCTGGGCTGCCGACGTCGCGGGCTTCGTGCTGGCCCTGATCATCGTCACGTTCCTGCACCTGGTGGTGGGGGAGATGGCGCCCAAGTCGTGGGCCATCGCCCATCCCGAGGCCAGCGCCACGATGCTCGCGCTCCCGATGCGGGCCTTCATGGTCGTGACCCGGCCGGTGCTCGTGGCGCTCAACGGCGCCGCGAACTGGTGCCTGCGACGCGTAGGCGTCGAGCCCGCGGACCAGGTCGCGTCCGGGCAGGGCCCGGAGGACCTGCGACACCTCGTGGAGCACTCCGTCAGCGTCGGGGCGCTCGACGTCGCCTACTCCGACCAGCTCTCCGGTGCGCTGGACCTGCGCCGTCTCACGGTCGAGGACCTGCTGGCGGCGCCCACGACTCCCGCCGCCGTCGGCCACGGCGCGACGGCCGCCGACGTGCAGGAGGCGTCCCGCGCGTCCGGCCACCTGCGGATCCTGGTGCAGGAGCCCGGCCGCCTGCCGGACGGCGTCGTGCACGTGCGCGACACGCTCCTGCTGGCCGACGACGCGTCCATCGCTGACGTCACCCGGCCGGTCTTCGAGCTGGCCGCCGACCTGCCGCTGCACAGTGCCCTGACGAGCATGCGGGAGACCGGCAACCTGCTCGCGATAGTGACCCGGCCGGACGGCGTGGCGGCCGGCTACGGCGTGGTCACCCTCGCCGACGTCCTGCGCAAGCTCCTCCCGCGCACGACGTCGACCCGAGTCGCCTGACCTCCCGACCCGTTGAGTGCGGGATCTTCGCCCCTTCTGATGGCTCAGGAGGGCGAAGATCCCGCACTCAACGGGTTTCCAGGATCGCGTCTAGCTCGCGGAGGAAGTTCGGGAGGTCTTTTGGGGTGCGGGACGTGATCAGCGGGTAGCCAGCGCCCGTGTCCCGGACCACCGGCTCGTCCACCCAGATACCGCCCGCGTTCCGGACGTCGGTGGCCAGCGACGGGTAGCTGGTCAGCCTCGCGCCCGAGACCTTGCCGGCCTCCACGAGGGCCCACGGACCGTGGCAGATCGCGGCCACCGGACGCCCGGAGGACGTGAATGCCTGGACCACCGAGACGGCAGGAGCCTGCAGGCGCAGGGCGTCGGCATTGATCGTCCCGCCGGGCACGAGCAGCAGGTCGAAACCTGCCGGGTCCACCTCGTCGATGGTCGTGTCCGGCGTGACCCTCTCACCAGGCTTCTCGTCGCCCACCAGGGTGCGTACGTCGTCCCCCGTCACGGCGGCCACGGTCACCACGGCGCCGTGATCGCGCAGGTGGCGCACGGGTTCGAGGAGCTCGTCCTGCTCGACGCCGTAGTTGGTCACGATCGCCAGTACCTGCTTGCCGTTCAGGTGCGACATGGTTCTCCTCCTTCGGTCGGGATCACTGCTCCTCGACCGTAGGCACGGCCGCGCCCCGCTCGCACGGGACGTGGGAGAATGGAAGCTGGCCCTCCCACCCTGACGACGGAGCGAGATCGCTTTGCCCATCCCCGGTCCTGCGCTCACGGCGCGCCTCCAGCCGAACGCCACCGCGCCCGAGCTGATCCGCAACTTCTGCATCATCGCGCACATCGACCACGGCAAGTCGACGCTGGCCGACCGCATGCTGCAGCTGACCGGCGTGGTCCAGTCGCGCGACATGCGTGCCCAGTACCTCGACCGCATGGACATCGAGCGCGAGCGCGGCATCACCATCAAGTCGCAGGCCGTCCGGATGCCGTGGGCGCTCGCCGACGAGGCAGGTGTGCTCACCCCGCACGCGCTGAACATGATCGACACCCCGGGGCACGTCGACTTCACGTACGAGGTCTCCCGCTCGCTGGCCGCGTGCGAGGGCGCCGTGCTGCTGGTCGACGCCGCACAGGGCATCGAGGCGCAGACCCTGGCGAACCTGTACCTGGCCATGGAGAACGAGCTTGAGATCATCCCGGTCCTGAACAAGATCGACCTCCCGGCGGCGCAGCCGGAGAAGTACGGCGAAGAGCTCGCGAAGCTGGTGGGCTGCGAGCCCGAGGACATCCTCCAGGTCAGCGGCAAGACCGGCGTCGGCGTCGAACCGCTGCTGGACCGGATCGTGCAGCGCGTGCCGGCCCCGACCGGCGACCCGAACGCCCCTGCCCGCGCCATGATCTTCGACTCCGTCTACGACACGTACCGCGGCGTCGTGACCTACGTGCGCGTGATCGACGGCGACCTGAACCCGCGCGAGAAGATCGCGATGATGTCGACGAGGGCCACGCACGAGCTCCTCGAGATCGGGGTCAGCTCGCCCGAGCCGCACGCGAGCAAGGGCCTCGGCGTCGGCGAGGTGGGCTACCTGATCACTGGTGTGAAGGACGTGCGCCAGTCCAAGGTCGGCGACACCGTCACCAACGCGGCCAAGCCCGCCACCGTCGCGCTCGCCGGCTACAGCGACCCCAAGCCCATGGTCTTCTCGGGCCTGTACCCGATCGAGGGCTCCGACTACCCGGTGCTGCGCGACGCCCTGGACAAGCTCAAGCTCAGCGACGCCGCGCTCAACTACGAGCCCGAGACGTCGGTCGCGCTCGGCTTCGGCTTCCGCGTGGGCTTCCTCGGCCTGCTGCACCTCGAGATCGTGCGCGAGCGCCTCGAGCGCGAGTTCAACCTCGAGCTGATCTCCACCGCCCCGAACGTCGTCTACGAGGTGACGATGGAGGACAACACGAAGATCGTGGTGACCAACCCGTCGGAGTTCCCAGGGGGCAAGATCAAGGAGGTTCGCGAGCCCGTCGTCAAGGCCACGATCCTCACCCCGAGCGAGTTCGTGGGCGCGGTCATGGAGCTCTCGCAGTCCAAGCGCGGCGACCTGCAGGGCATGGACTACCTGTCCGAGGAGCGCGTGGAGCTGCGCTACCACCTGCCGCTCGGCGAGATCGTCTTCGACTTCTTCGACCAGCTCAAGTCCAAGACCCGCGGCTACGCGTCCCTCGACTACGACACGTCCGGCGACCAGGTCGCCGACCTCGTGAAGGTCGACATCCTGCTCCAGGGTGAGCACGTCGACGCGTTCAGCTCGATCGCGCACCGCGACAAGGCGTACTCGTACGGCGTCATGATGACCGCCAAGCTCAAGGAGCTCATCCCGCGCCAGCAGTTCGAGGTGCCGATCCAGGCCGCCATCGGCGCGCGCGTGATCGCCCGCGAGACCATCCGCGCCATGCGCAAGGACGTGCTCGCCAAGTGCTATGGCGGCGACATCAGCCGTAAGCGCAAGCTGCTGGAGAAGCAGAAGGAGGGCAAGAAGCGCATGAAGAACATCGGCTCCGTAGAGGTGCCGAAGGAGGCGTTCATCGCCGCGCTCTCCTCCGACTCCGACACGCCGAAGGACAAGAAGAAGTAGGTGCCAGCTCTTCCCTCCGGCATCCCGGTGCCCGACGACGGCGCGCTGCCCGCCTGGGTAGGCCCGTCGCCGGCGGACCGGCCGTTCGGCGTCTACGTGCACGTCCCGTTCTGCACGGTGCGCTGCGGCTACTGCGACTTCAACACCTACACGGCGTCCGAGCTGGGCGGGGGCGCCAACCAGGCGCAGTACGCCACGACGGCGCTGCTGGAGGTGGACCTCGCGGCGAAGGTCCTGTCCGACGCCGGACGTGCGCCCGCCGCGGTCTCCACGGTCTTCTTCGGCGGCGGTACGCCCACGATGCTCCCGGCGGAGGACCTCGCCCGGGTGCTCGACGGCATCAGGGGCGCCTGGGGCCTGGGCGACCCGTCGACGGGTGCGGGACGGCGTGCCGAGGTCACCACCGAGGCCAACCCGGACTCCGTGACACCGCAGTCGCTGCAGGTCCTGGCCGACGCCGGGTTCACGCGGGTCTCGTTCGGGATGCAGTCGGCGGTGCCGCACGTCCTGGCGACGCTCGAGCGCACCCATGACCCGCTGCGCATCCCCGACGTCGTCCGGTGGGCGCGCGACGCCGGGCTCGACGTGTCCCTCGACCTCATCTACGGCACGCCGGGGGAGTCCCTCGACGACTGGCGCACGAGCGTGGAGACGGCGCTGGCCACCGGCGTCGACCACGTGTCCGCGTACGCGCTGGTGGTGGAGCCCGGCACGAAGATGGCCGCCCAGGTGCGCCGCGGCGAGGTAAAGCTCCCCGATGAGGACGACCAGGCCGCCAAGTACGAGCTGGTCGACGACCTGCTCACGGAGGCGGGCCTGCGCTGGTACGAGGTGTCGAACTGGGCGCGCGCCGGGCACGAGTGCCGGCACAACATCGGGTACTGGCGCGGCGACGACTGGTGGGGCATCGGCCCGGGTGCGCACAGCTACGTGTCGGCCCCGACGCCGGTGGACGACGACGCGAGCACCCCCGCCGGCGTCCGCTGGTGGAACGTGAAGCATCCCCGTGCCTACGCCACGCGGCTCGAGGCCGGACACAGCCCCGGCGCGGGGCGCGAGCTGCTCACGCGTGCGGAGGCGCACCTGGAGCGGGTGATGCTCGGCGTGCGGCTGCGCGAGGGTCTCGACCTCGGGGTGCTGTCCGTTGCCGGCCGCACCGCGGTGGCGGGTCTGGTGGCGCGCGAGCTGCTCGACGGACGGGCGGCGGTCGGCGCCGGAGGAGTACCGGCACGTGCTGTGCTGACCCGCCGCGGACGCCTGCTCGCCGACTCCGTGGTGCGCGACCTCACCGCCTGAACCACCGTCGGCGCACGGCGTCGGAGAGCCGCAGGGTTTGTTTGCATGGTGGGCGAAATCGCAGATATCTTGTGCCGATTCATACCGTTACGAAGCGGCACCAGCACGCCTGACGAGGGGTACCCGCATGAGCAGCACCTACGGCGGCTGGAACCCACAGGATCCGAACCGCGATCCCCGGCGAGCGACGGCGCCGCAGGTCCCGCACGTCCCGCAGCAGCAGGATCCGCAGCCGCAGCAGGCTCAGCCCCCGCAGGCTCATCCTCAGCAGCCCCAGCCGTTCGACCCCTACGGCCCGCGTGATCCCTACGGCCGCCCCGCCAACCCGTACGGCAGGCCCGACTACCAGCCCCTGCAGCGGCCGGAACAGCAGGATGCGCAGCCCCGGTCCCAGCAACCCGCACCCCCGCAGCGGTACCAGGAGCCGCCGGCCCCGCCCGGTCTCCCGCGGTACTCGGCGGTCTCCGCGACGGAACGTCGGCCAGACGTGGACGAGCCCCCGACGATCGGCAACGCGTGGCGCTGGGGCTGGAGCGCGTTCGGCGCGAGCTGGGGCCTCTGGGTGCTGATGAGCCTGCTGCTCGGCCTGGCGCAGATCGCCGTCCTCCTCGTGTTCAGCCCGTCCACGATGGACGCCCTCATGCACTCGACCGACCCCGTAGCGGTCGAGGCCGCGCTGGCCGCGGGCCGGACGCTCGAGGCCAGGGGGCTGGCGGCGGCCGGCACTGCGGTGGGCTTCCTGCTGCAGGCGCTCCTGTATGCCGGCGCGCTCGCGGCGACGCGCACCCGCAAGGTCCGCATCCGCGACTTCTTCGTCCTCCGCGGTTTCGGCGGGCTCCTGGGGTTCGCGGTGGTCACCGGAGCGCTCGGGTTCGCCGGCACGGCGGTGCCAACGGTCGGCGTGCTGGTGCAGGTGGTGGTCACGCTCGTCCTGCTCCCGGTGCCCTTCCTGCTGCTGGGCGGTGTGGGCTTCGGCAGGGCGCTCGTCCGCGGTATCGGCCTGGTGCTCTCGCACCTGGGGACCGCCTTCGGTGTCTTCGGCATCTTCGCCGGGCTGGTGATCGCCTCGGTCTTCACGTGCGGGATCGGCCTCGTCGTCGTCATGCCCGCGATGCTGCTGGTGGGGGCGTATCTGGTCCAGCGCTGGACCGGGGAAGCCGTCCAGGGCTGACCACCCGGAAACAACTCGGCAGTTGCACATGCGCAAATGCGGAGAAGAGGTGAAGGTGGGGCTGGATCAATGACCAGCCAAGGGGAACACATGAGTGAGAACACGCCACAGAACCCGTACGAGCAGAACGCGGGTGGCGCCACCCCGCCGCCGTCGGCCGGCCCGACGCCGCCGCCGTCAGGCCCGATACAGCCGCCGGCCTACGGCGGGGCGAGCCAGCCCCCTGCCTACGGCGGACCGGCCGTGCCGTACGGGACGCAGCCGGCGAGCCCGTTCCAGGTCGGTGAGGCGCTTCGCTTCGCATGGGACCGGTTCAAGGGGAACTGGCTGTTCTGGGTGTTGTTCGTGCTGCTGACGTTCGTCGTCGGCGCCATCTTCAACTCCGGGTCGGCCGGTGACATCCAGGAGCAGATCAACGCGTCTTCCGATCCGGAGGCGATGCAGGAGCTCGCGACCACCATGTCAGGGGGTAGTTCCCTGCTCGGCCTGATCGGGTCTCTGGTGCTCGGGGTGCTTCAGGCACTCGGGATCAATGCCGCGCTGCGCGAGGTCTCCGGTGAGAAGGCGACCTGGGGCAACCTGTTCAAGGCGAACAACTTCGGGATGATCATCCTGGCCGCCCTCCTGCTCATGGTGGCGAGCTTCGTGGGTGTGCTGCTCTGCGGGATCGGGCTCATCGCGGTGGCGATCTTCGCGGTGTTCACCTACCACAACGTGGTCGACAAGGGCCTGAACGCCTGGTCGGCCTTCACGTCGTCGTTCTCCCTGGTGGGCAAGAACTTCGGTGCGGTGTTCCTGCTGGAGCTCGCGCTCTTCGGCATCAACATCCTGGGTGCGATCCCGTGCGGGCTCGGCCTGTTCGTCACGCTGCCGCTGTCGGTGCTCGCGATCGCCTTCGCGTACCGCCGGATCACCGGTGGCGGCGCGGTAGCCGCAGCCTGAGGCCCGGCGGCCCGCCGTCGTCGTCCCGAAAAATGACCATGCACCTGCTGCCAGGATCACTCGGATCCTGGCAGCAGGTGCATGGTCATTTTTCAGCGATAGCCGACGACGGCGGCCTGGCGGACTGGGCCTACTTGATGAGGCGGATGTTCACCGGGTAGCGGTAGGGCGCGCCCTTGTTGTTCTCCACGGCGGCCAGAATCATGAACACCAGCGCGGCGATGAAGACGAGGTACACGATGGAGCCGATCATGAAGGTGACGGCGGTGATGATCGCGGCGGCGATGTGCACGAAGATCAGCGTGATCTGGAAGTTCAGCGCCTCCTTGGCCTCCTGGTCCACGAACCGGCTGCGGTCCTTGAACACCAGCCAGATCACCAGCGGTGCGATGAACGACAGCAGGACCGGGCCGATCTGGGCGAAGATCGCCCACATGCGCTCGTCCGACGGGTTGAGCGGCTGGGGCTGGTACGGCGCGCCGGAGCCGTAGGGCGGGCCGTACCCGGTGCCCGGCTGCGGCTGACCGGGCGCGGGCTGGTTCGGGTAGGGCTGGGCCGGCTGATCCTGGTGCGGGGGCTGGCCGGGCTGGGGCGAGCCGTAGGCGGGGGCCTGCTCCGGCTGCTGCTGCGGCGGCGGGCCGGGCTGCTGCGGCTGGTCAGGCGGCTGAGGCGACTGCGGCTGCTGCGGGTTCTCGGACATGGCCATAACCGTAGAGGCTGTGGCCTCCGAGATGGCTCATGACGTGGTCACGAAATCGATAAGTTCTTCGACTCGTCCCAGCAGCGCCGGGTCGAGGTCCCGGAAGTCGCGCACGGCGGAGAGGATCCGCTGCCAGCCGCGGGCGACGTCGGCCTGCGTCTCGGCGGGCCAGCCCAGGGAACGCAGGATGCCGAGCTTCCACTCGGTACCCCTGTCGATGACCGGCCAGCGGTCCAGCCCGAGCCGCTCGGCGCGCACCGCCTGCCACACGTCGACGTAGGGGTGTCCGAGCACCAGCACGGTGCCCTGCGGGACGTGGCGCAGGGCCTCGTCCGTCAGCCGCTGCTCCTTCGACCCGGGGACCAGGTGGTCGACCAGCACGCCGACGCGGCGGTCGGCGTCGGGCCCGAACTCCGCGAGGCGGTCGGCGAGATGGTCCACGCCGTCGAGCATCTCGACCACCACACCCTCGACGCGCAGGTCGTCGCCCCAGACCTTCTCCACCAGCTCGGCGTCGTGCTTGCCCTCCACCCAGATGCGGCTGCCCCGCGCCACGCGGGCCCTGGCGCCGTGCACCGCCACCGACCCGGAGGCGGTGCGCGTGGGCCGATCGGGTGCGCGGTTCAGGACTGGCGCGGTGAGTATCACCGGCTTGCCCTCCACCCAGAAACCCGGGCCGAGCGGGAAGGTCCGGGTGCGTCCGCGACGGTCCTCGAGGACCACCACGTGCATCCCGCCCGACTTCTCGACGCGTACGACGGCGCCCACCCAGCCGGTCTCGACCTCTTCGACCACGAGTCCTGTGTCGGCGGGCATCGGCTGCGACGTCGGCCGGCTCCGCCCCCGCTGCGCGCCAGGAAACGCGGGGGACAGCACGTCGGGTCCATACCGTTCGTCAACCACGAGGTGACACTAGTTCCGCCACCGCGCTGAGTGCTGGATATCTGTGCCTTCGGAGTGTCATCCGGGGCAGATACCCAGCACTCAGCGAGGAACGCGGAGGGCCGCTTCCGTGCGGGTCGACACGCCCAGCTTGCGCAGGATCGCCGAGACGTGCACCGAGGCGGTCTTGGCGGAGATGAACAGCCGCTCCGCGATCTGCCCGTTGGTCAGGCCCTCGGCGACGAGCGTGAGCACCTGCTGCTCACGCGGGGTGAGCCTGTCCGGCACGCCGCCCGACGACGACGACGCCACCGTCGGCGCGGGCGCTTCGGCAGGCCCGCCACGGCCGGTCAGCCCGGCCCGGTCGATGAGTCCCTGCGCCCGCTGGACGAGCAGCCCCGCGCCGATCTTCTCCGCCTCGGTGATCGCCGACCCCAGGGTCGCCCGTGCTCCGGGCCGGTCGCCGGCCTCCAGCAGCCGCCCGCCCTCGCGGTACAGCGCGTACGGCCGCAGGTGCACCGGTCCGGCACTTGGCAGGTCGGCGACAGCCGTCCAGAGGCCGGTGCCCAGCTCCGCCTCGAACAGCGCGGACCACAGCGGGTACGTCGGCCAGTGTCCGCACTCGGCCATGGCCGCGCGGTAGGGGGCGTCGTCCACGTCCTGTCCGGCGACGCGCAGCCTGGCGATCGCGAGCGCGGCCACGGCGAGCTGCGGCAGGTCGTAGGCCGGGATGCGCAGATGGTCCGGGGCGACCACCACCGACATGCGCTCAAGGGCCTCGGCCGGCTCGTCCCGCAGCAGCGCGAGCTCCGCCAGCGTCACGCTCGTGCGCGACCTGATCTGCACCTCCAGGCGCCCGAACCGCTCCCAGCTCGCGGCCCTGCGGCGCGCCTCGGCCTGTGCCTGCTCCACCTGGCCCTGCCACATCAGGAGCCAGGCCCGGCGCTCGCTGAGGTAGACGGAGTACACGCTGTCGTGGATCGGCGGGATCGTCCGCTCGTACCAGGCGGCGGCCTCGGTCCAGTCGCCGCGCCCGATCCACGCCTCGGCGACGTTCCCCTCGATCATGATCCGGGAGCCCTCGGACGAGCCGTACCGGCGTGCCGCGTCCACCCCCTCGCGGGCGATCTCCGCCGCCCGGTCCCACTCACCGGCGTGGAGCCAGACGTCCGACCCGTTCGTGTAGTACCGGCTCAGCCCTCGCCAGGAGTCGCCTGCTGCCTCGCGGCTGGCGTCGATCTCCGCGAAGCCACCCGCGTCACCGAGCTGGATGCGGCTCACGGCCCGCAGGTTCTGGGCGACGGACACGACCTCGGCGTCGCCGACCGCGATCCCGGCGTCGTAGGCGGCGGTCGCGGCCCTGATCGCCTCCTCGAGCCTGCCGTCGAGCATGGCGTGGCGCGCCTGCAGCATCAGGAGCTGGCCGCGTACGGCGTCGTCCCGGCCGGGCTCCACGAGCGCGAGGGCCTGCTCGATGAGCTCGGGCCCTTCGTCCGAGCCGGCGTGGCCCGCTGTGAGCGCCGTGTCCGAGAGCATGCGGGCGAGGCCCGCCGGGTCGTCGTCCGGCCACTCGTCGATCGCCTCGTGCGCGACGGCCAGGGCGCGGGTGGTCCGGGTTGAACCGCGCAGGGACTCGGCGACCGTGCGGAGCAGCTCGTGGTGCGGCAGCCCGGCGACACCCTCCGGGTCGGGCACCTGCTCCCACAGCTCGAGGGCGCGCTCGCCGAGGGTGACCGCGGTGGACGACGCCGCGCCGTCCACCGCCGCCTGGTGCCCCTCGACGGCCGCCGCCAGCGCCCTGTCGAGCATGCCCGCGCGCCACCAGTGGTCGGCGATGCGGGACAGCTTCGCGACCGAGCGGGCGCGCCGGACGAGGGCACGCTCCAGTGCCTGTGCGTAGGCGGCGTGCAGCCGGCGGCGCTCGCCGGGCAGCAGCTCCGCGTACACGGCTTCCTGGACCAGTGCGTGCCGGAACGCGTAGCCGACGTCGGTGACCACGAGCACCTGCGCCTCTACCGCCTCACGGACGTTCTCCTCCGGCTCTGGCCCCAGGCCCGCGCCGGTGTGCTGCCCTGAGCCCGTCGAAGGGTCCGCCAGGACGTCGTCGAGCACGTCGTACCAGACCCGCGGACCGGCGGCCGCGACCACGCGGCACAGCGCCTGGGCCTCCCGGCTCAGGTTCCAGTAGCGCAGCAGGAGGATGTCGCGCAGGGAGTCGGGCAGGTCGGTGCCGAGGAATCCGACGAGCTCCTCGACGTAGAAGGGGACGCCCTCGCTGCGGTCGGCCAGGTCGGCGAGCGCCTCGCCGTCGAGACCTATGTCGAGCAGGTCCTGCGCCATCTCGCGGACCTCCGTCTCGCCCAGGCGGGTCAGGTCGAGGCGGTTGGTGAGCCGGGCCCGGTCGAGCTCGGCCATGACGGTGCGCAGGGGGTGCGCGCGTCCGACGTCGTCGCTGCGGTAGGTGAGCAGCAGGAGCAGGCCTGCGGGCGCGGTGCGGGCGAGGCGGAGGGCGACGGCGCGGGTGACGTCGTCGGACCAGTGCAGGTCCTCCATGATGACGACGACGGGGCGCTCGGCGGCGAGCCCGGTGAGCAGGTTCGCGAGGACCTCGGGGAGGCGGTCCGCTCCGGCGTCGGACGCCGGGGCGACGAGCTGGGGAGCGACGACGGACAGGGCGCCCGCCGCGGGCCCGGCCGCGGCGACCACTGTCTCGGGGCCCAGCGTTCGGACGGTCTCGCGCAGCAGTCCGGCGAGGGCCGCGTAGGGGAGGGGGCCGGAGCCCTCGTCGGCGCACTGCCCGGTGAGGACGGTGACGCCGTCGGCGTGCGAGGTCAGCTCGTCGAGGAGGCGGGTCTTGCCGATCCCTGCCTCACCCGCGATCACTATCGTGCGGTTGCCACCCGAGCGGACGGCGTCGAGGGCGGCGCTGAGCTCGCCGAGCTCTCGGGCTCGACCCACCAGGCGGGCGCGGGGAACCGGCATGGGCTCATCGTCCCATGCCGGTCCTGCCGTGGGTCGGCTGGTCATCGTTGCTGGTCATACTGTCCGGAACAGGCATGGGCACGGCCCGCGCCGGGCGTCAGGCGACGCGGGGCCGGGCCGTGCGTGCGGCCTTGGCCTGCCTGGTGGGCTCGGCGGCGCGCTGCTCGGTCGCCTGACGGCGGGCGATCTCCTTGCGCTCGCGGGCCACCCGCGACTGCTCGGCCCGGCGGTCGATCTCCTGCTCGTTCCTGCGGTAGTCGGCGTAGTCGGTAAAACCGAACATGGTGTCTGCCTCCTGGTCGTCGCCGGCCCGTCGCCGGCGATGACTCAAGGTTCGTCCGTGAGGTACCCCTGGCGGATCGGGCGGTCGCCGCATCTTTCGGGCCGGTTCTGCTGAGGCGTTCGGCGGTACCTAAGGCAAACCCTTAGTCGGCCCCTCGGGAACGGGGAGGACACTAGGGATAGGCACCCTGACCTGCAGGTCTGCCCGGTTCGGTCCCGGCCGGTCGGAACGGGTGGCGGGTCGGGGACTTGGCGTGTGGCCTGTGCCGCGTAGGATTGGCACTCGGCTGGCGAGAGTGCTGGAGCGCCGGCCGGAACCCGGGTGCAGGTCCCGGACGTTCTACCTGGGACGGAGGTGAGCGCGGTGAGCGAAGAACGCAGGCTCGATGTCTTGCGAGCGATCGTGGAGGACTATGTCCGGACACGGGAGCCCGTGGGCTCCCGCATACTCACCGAGCGGCACAAGCTCGGTGTGTCCCCGGCGACCGTGCGCAACGACATGGCGGCTCTGGAAGAGGCAGGGCTCATCGCCCAGCCGCATACCTCGGCCGGTCGCATCCCCACGGACAAGGGCTACCGCCTGTTCGTGGACCAGCTCGCCGAGGTGCGGCCGCTGACCGTGCCCCAGAAGCGCGCCATCGAGACGTTCCTGTCCGAGGCGGTCGACCTGGACGACGTCGTAGCCCGCGCCGGACGCCTCATCGCGCAGCTGACGGGCCAGGTCGCCGTCGTGCAGTACCCGTCGCTGCGCCGTTCCGGGCTGCGCCACCTGGAGCTCGTGCCCTCCTCCGAGGGCCGGCTCCTCGTCGTCGTCATCACCGACACGGGTCGGGTGGAGCAGCGTTACCTCGACGTGCCCGTCGGCATGGACGACGGGACGCTCGGCGAGCTGCGCGCGCGCTTCAACGCCGCGGCCGCCGGCCACCGGCTCACCGAGATCGGCACCGCCTTCGCGCGGGTCACCGAGGCTATGCCCGACGAGCACCGCGCGCTGGGTACGGCCGTGGCCGAGGTGGTGACCGCCGCGCTCGCGGAGGAGAGCGAGGAGCGCATAGTGCTGACGGGCCAGGCCAACCTGGCGCGCTCCAGCATGCGGTTCGAGCAGGGCCTGCGTCCCGTGCTCGAGGCCCTCGAGGAGCAGGTGGTCCTGCTCGGCCTCCTCACCGACATGTCCGACGACGCAGGGGTTGCCGTGAGCATCGGCCACGAGAACCGGCTGGCCGGCCTGTCCGAGACCTCGGTCGTCACGTCCGGCTACGGCTCGTCCGACGGCGACTCCGTCGCGATCCTGAGCTCGATCGGCCCCACCCGTATGGACTACCCGGGCACCATCGCCGCGGTGCGCGCCGTCGCGCGCTACCTGTCGCGTGTGCTGCCCAGCTGACATCCCCTTTTCCACAAACCTCTTTTCCACAAACCTCCTCACCCACGTTCCTCAAGAGAGAGACCTGTGACCGACTACTACGAGATTCTCGGTGTTCCGCGCGACGCCTCGCCCGAGCAGATCAAGAAGGCATACCGCAAGCTGGCCCGCGAGCTGCACCCTGACGTGGCGGGCGACGTGGGCGAGGACCGGTTCAAGGACGTCGCGCGCGCCTACGAGGTGCTGTCCAACCCGGACAAGCGCCAGCAGTACGACATGGGCGTGGACCCGACCGCGCCGGGTGGCGGCGCCGGTGGCGGGTTCGGCGCCGGGTTCGGTTTCCAGGACATCTTCGAGACCTTCTTCGGCGGCGGGCAGCCCGCCGGGCCGGTCCCGCGCGCCCGGCGCGGCAACGACGCGCTGGTGCGGCTCGACCTCGAGCTCGCCGAGGCGGTCTTCGGCGCCAAGCGTGAGATCCAGGTCGACACCGCGGTGGTGTGCAACACCTGCGCCGGCGACGGCGCACGGCCCGGCACCTCGGCGCGCACCTGCGACGTCTGCCACGGGCGCGGCTCCGTGCAGCGCGTGGCGCGTTCGTTCCTCGGCCAGGTCATGACCAACCAGCCCTGCTCAGCCTGCGGCGGCTTCGGCACGGTCATCCCCGAGCCCTGCACCGACTGCTCCGGCGAGGGCCGCGTGCGTTCGCGCCGCACCGTCTCCGTGAACGTCCCCGCGGGTGTCGACACCGGTACGCGTATCAAGCTCTCCGCGCAGGGCGAGGTGGGCCCCGGTGGCGGCCCCGCCGGCGACCTGTACGTCGAGATCCGGGAGCGCGCGCACGACACGTTCGTGCGGCGCGGCGACGAGCTGCACTGCACCCTCCAGGTGCCGATGACGGCGGCCGCGCTCGGCACCGTCCTCGAGCTCGACACCCTGGACGGGCTCCAGGAGATCGACCTGCGCCCGGGCACGCAGCCCGGCCAGGTCATGACCCTCAAGGGCCTCGGCGTGGGGCACCTGCACTCGACCGGGCGCGGCGACCTCAACGTGCACATCGAGGTCCAGGTGCCTACGGCGCTGGACGAGGAGCAGACGGCGCTCATGCAGCAGCTCGCGGTCCTGCGCGGCGAGGAGCGGCCCGAGTCGCGGCTCGCGTCCGTGCACGGCGGCGTGTTCTCGCGCCTGCGCGACAAGCTCAGCGGGCGCTGACCGCCCACCCATGAGCGCGCCAGTCTTTCTCGCGGAGGCGTCCACCGCCCATCCGCTCTCGGAGTACGCCGCGGGCTCGGTCTACGTGCTCGACGGCGCGGAAGGCCGGCACGCCGGCGTCGTCCAGCGGCGCGGGCCGGGGGAGCGGATCGACGTCGTCGACGGCGCGGGAGTTCGCCTGCGGACCGTCGTCGAGTCGGTGGTCGGCGCCGAGGTGCACCTCCGGGTCGAGGAGGTGGACGTCGAGCCGACGCCCGCCGTCGTCGTGACGCTCGTCCAGGCCCTCGCGAAGGGCGACCGCGACGAGATGGCCATCGAGGCCGCCACCGAGGTCGGCGTGGACGCGATCATCCCGTGGCAGGCCGAGCGGTCGGTCGTGGTGTGGCGCGGGGACCGGGCCGCGAAGTCGCGGGCACGCTGGGGGAGCACCGTGCGGGCCGCGACGAAGCAGGCCCGCCGCTGCCGCATACCCGACGTCGAGCCGCCGCTGAGCACCAAGCAGCTCGCGGCCAGGACCCGATCCGTCGTCGCAGCGGGCGGGACCGTGGCCGTGCTGCACGAGGAGGCGAAGGCGGGCCTGGCGACGGTAACGCTGCCCGACGCCGGCGAGGTGCTCCTCGTCGTCGGCCCCGAGGGCGGGATCTCGGAGGCCGAGGTCGCCCTGCTGACCGAGGCGGGCGCGGTCACCGCGCGGCTCGGGCCGCACGTGCTGCGCACGTCGACGGCGGGCCCGGTCGCGATAGCGCTCCTGAGCGACCGCCTGGGCCGCTGGACCTGACCCGCACCCCGCCGAGGTAGACCTCTACCTCGGCGGGTCGTTCTTGTCAGTTGCGGACGATGAACTCCACGCGGCGGTTCTTCTCCAGGTCCGCGAAGGTCTTCGGCACCACCAGCGGGTCCGACTCGCCGTAACCCTTCGCGGTCAGCCGGTCCTCGTCGACGCCGAGCCCCACCAGCCGGTCGAGCACCTCCTGGGCACGGCGCTCGCTGAGCCGCCAGTTGTGCACCCGGGTCCCGAGCGAGTCCGTGTGCCCCTCGATACGGACCTCGACCTCGGGGTGCTCCTCGAGCACCTCGGCGGCATTCCGCACCACCCGGCGGCCGTCCTCGGTCAGCTCCGCGCTGTCCGTGACGAACGTGATGTTCGGGATCTCGACCAGGTCCTCCTGGGCCTGCTCGCGCTCCTCACGGGTCGGGTTGCGCTCCGGCTCGTCCTCCTCCGGCTCGGCCGATGCGCCATCGGACGACGGGTCGGTCGCCTCGGGCGAGGGCGTCGCCTCCGCGGAGACGTCGACCGTCGTGTCCTTGGACGTCGTGTCCTCGGACTCCGTGGGCTCGGGGTCCCTCGGGAGGATGTAGGCGTCGATCGTCAGGTTGCCCGCCGACGCCGGACCGTTCGGCCCGTACGCCACCGCGGTCCGGACGCCCGCGACGCCGTTCACCACCTCGGCGGCCGTGATCGCGTCGTAGTCCGACGAAGCGGTCACGTCCGCGTCGCGGCCGGTGACCTCGACATCCACACCGCGGAGGTCGGCCGCGGCGAGCGCGCTCTGCGCACGCTCGGTCAGGTCGGCCTCGATCCCCTCGCGGAACCCCGTGTCCTGGACGCTCGAGAGCGCGCCAAGCCCGAGGACCGCGACGATGACCGGGGGCAGGACCGACCTCAGGTTCATGCCTTGGCCCCGGAACCCGCCGACTCGGTGCCGTCGCCGGCTGCCGCGGCCTCCGCCTCGTCCTCGGCGATCGCCTCGGCCTTGGCGGCGTCGTCGGTGATCTCGTCGACGTCGGCGTAGTCGACCTTCTCGCTGAACTTGGCGCGCCGCTCCTGGCCGCCGACCAGGTAGTCCTGGAACTCCTGGAGGCCCGCCTCGTCACCGTCCGCGAGGTACTGCGCCTGGTGCGCCCAGTTCGCGGCGGCGGGCGCGAACTTGATGCCGCCCGTGGTGAGCGCCTCACGCAGCTCTGCCTCGGACGCGGCGGCGACCTTGGCGTACGTCGTGTAACCGGCCGCCTGGAGCGCTGCCTCGATCTTGGGGCCGATGCCCTCGATACGGCGGAGGTCCTGCGGCGCGGGCTCCGGCTCCGGCTCGGCTGCTGCCTCGGGCTCGGCGGCGGCGGTCTCCGCCTCGTCCTCGGCGATCGCCTCGGCCTTGGCGTCGGCGTCGGTGATCTCGTCGACGTCGGCGTAGTCGACCTTCTCGCTGAACTTGGCGCGCCGCTCCTGGCCGCCGACGAGGTAGTCCTGGAACTCGCGCAGGCCGTCCTCGTCGCCGTCGACCAGGTACTGGGCCTGGTCGGCCCAGTTCGCCGCGGCGGGCGCGAACTTGATGCCTGCCGCCGTGAGCGCCTCGCGCAGCTCGGCCTCGGACGCGCCCGCGACCTTGGCGTACGTCGTGTACCCGGCGGTCTTGAGCGCGGCCTCGATCTTCGGGCCGATGCCCTCGATGCGCTGCAGATCCTGCGGCTCGGGCTCGGGCTCGGGCTCCGGCTCAGCGGCGGCGACGGCGGCTGCCTCCGCCTCGTCCTGCGCGATGGCGGCGGCCTTCGCGTCGGCGTCGGCGATCTCGTCGACGTCGGCGTAGTCGACCTTCTCGCTGAACTTGGCGCGCCGCTCCTGACCGCCGACGAGGTAGTCCTGGTACTCGTCGAGGCCCTTCGTGTCGCTGTCCACCAGGTACTGGGCCTGGTCGGCCCAGCTGGCGGCGGCGGGCGCGAACTTGATGCCCTGGCCCGCGACGGCCTGGCGCAGCTCTTCCTCGTTCGACGCGGCGATCGACGCGTACGTCGGGTAGCCGGCGGCGACCAGTGCGGACGCGATCTTCGGGCCGATGCCCTCGATGCGCTGCAGGTCGTCGGGCTTCGTGGCGGCAGCGGCCTTCGCGGCGGCCGCGGCCTCGGCGGCCTTGCGCGCGACGGCCTCGGCCTCGGCGACGACGTCGGACCCGGCGGCCTCGACCTCCGCCTCACCGGTGCCCGCGCCGTCGGTGGCGCTCTTGTCGTCAGACCCCGTCACGCCGTCCGCGGCGGGCAGGACCGTGCCGGTGCCGGCTGCGGGCCCGGCCTCCGGCGTCTCGACGCCGGCCTCCGCCGCGGTGCCGGTGGAGGCGACCGCGAGGGCGGGAGCGGGCTCGGCGGTCTCCGCCTCGGCGTCCGTCTCCGAACCGGCAGCGGACTCCGCCTCGGCGCCGGACGCCGGCGCGGCGGCGGCCGTGCGTGCGGCCGCCTCTGCCTTCTCCGCCAGGTGCTTGCCCTTGGCTCGGCGGCCCCAGACGAGCCAGCCGATCCAGATGCCTATCGCAAGGCCGATCAGGGCCGCGATGATGATGAATGCGAGCGATTGGGCGATGAACCAACCCACGCGTACCTCCAGGTGACTACTGCGGTGTGTGGTGTGAGGGCGACGACGGGACCCGCGGGACGGATGGCGACGAAATGGTGTCGCAGCGCGCCAATCTCCATCGAATGCCGCAAACTCTCCCACATCCCTTTCACCCGGGCATTACGAACTATGTAACGGTACGGAAAAATATGCCGAAGACCGGCTCTGCCCGGCGCTCCGCCCGTCTCCACGAGTCGTTCGCGGAGCCCCGCCGGTAGCCTGCAGAGCATGACGAGTACCGACAGCCCTGACTGCCTCTTCTGCAAGATCGTGGCGGGGGAGATCCCCGCGGACGTCGTGGCGTCGTCGGACACGGCGATCGCGTTCCGGGACATCGCGCCCAAGGCGCCGGTGCACGTCCTCGTGGTACCGAAGGAGCACTACCCGGACGTGCCGGCCTTCGCCGCGACGGACGCCGCGGGCCTGGCGAGCGTCATCGGGCTCGCCGACGGCGTCGCGAGCGAGCTGGCCGACGGCCAGTACCGCCTCGTCTTCAACACCGGGCCCAAGGCCGGGCAGACCGTCTTCCACGTGCACGCGCACCTGCTCGCGGGTGGCGAGCTGCCCGGCTTCGCCTGACGAGGCGACAGAAAGACCGTGGCGTCGCCCCTTCTGGTCGATAGGATGTGAACCATAGTCATCCCTACCGCACAAAGGAGCGGATCGGCCCCGCGGGCCGGCTCATGACAACTACGCCCAGCACACAGTCGCAGACCCGGATCGAGCACAAGATCGTCGTTCCGGCCCACATCCCGACGGTCGCGCTCCTCGGGAGCCGGGACTCGGTGCTGCGGGCCGTCGAAGAGGGCTTCCCCGGCGTCGTCATCCACGCTCGTGGCAACGAGATAGCCGTGAACGGACCGGCGGGCGACGTCGCCCTGGTCACCCAGCTGCTCGACGAGCTGATCGAGGTCGTCGAGGCGGGCACCCAGCTCACCCCCGAGGTCGTGAAGCGTTCGGTCGCCATGCTGAGCGCCGCGTCGGCGTCGCGCCCGGCCGAGGTCCTCACGTTCAACATCCTCTCCAGCCGCGGCCGCACCATCCGGCCCAAGACGGTCGGGCAGAAGGCGTACGTCGACGCGATCGACACCAACACGATCACGTTCGGCATCGGCCCGGCCGGTACCGGCAAGACCTACCTCGCCATGGCCAAGGCCGTCCAGGCGCTGCAGGCCAAGCAGGTCAACCGGATCATCCTCACGCGCCCCGCCGTCGAGGCCGGGGAGCGCCTCGGGTTCCTGCCCGGCACGCTGTCCGAGAAGATCGACCCGTACCTGCGCCCGCTGTACGACGCGCTGCACGACATGGTCGACCCCGAACAGGTGCCCAAGCTGATCGAGGCCGGCACGATCGAGGTGGCTCCGCTGGCCTACATGCGCGGCCGGTCGCTGAACGACTCCTTCATCGTCCTGGACGAGGCGCAGAACACCTCGACCGAGCAGATGAAGATGTTCCTGACCCGCCTGGGCTTCGGCTCCAAGATGGTCATCACTGGCGACGCCACGCAGATCGACCTACCGGGCGGCACCACCTCAGGCCTGCGCGTGGTCGAGGACATCCTGCTGGGCGTCGACGACGTCGAGTTCTGCCGCCTCACGTCGTCCGACGTCATCCGCCACCGGCTGGTCAGCGACATCATCGACGCGTACGCGCGCTGGGACGTCCTCACCGACGACCGCCGTCCGGGCCGTCAGCCGCAGGACTACCGTCAGGGCGGCAACCAGGGGAGCAAGAGGCAGCGCCGGTGAGCATCGAGGTCAACAACGAGTCGGGGTTCGAGGTCGACGAGGCGGAGTTCGCCGCGCTCGGCCGGTTCGTGCTGGACGCCATGCGGGTGCACCCGCAGTCGGAGCTGTCGATCATCTTCGTCGACACCACCGTCATGACCGACCTGCACGTGCAGTGGATGGACGAGCCGGGCCCCACCGACGTCCTCTCCTTCCCGATGGACGAGCTGCGCCCCGGACGCGACGGCGACGTCACCCCGGCCGGGACGCTCGGCGACATAGTGCTGTGCCCGGAGGTCGCGGTCACCCAGGCCAAGACCGCCGGCCACTCCACCACCGAGGAGCTCCTGCTCCTCACCACGCACGGGATCCTGCACCTGCTGGGCTACGACCACGCTGAGCCGGAGGAGGAGAAGGAGATGTTCACGCTGCAGCGGAAGCTTCTCCTGACCTTCCTCGCGACTCGGTGACCGGCGTGATCGCCCTGCTCCTGACCCTTGTCATGCTGGTCGGCCTCTCGCTGGCGGGCATGCTCTCGGCCGGTGAGGCCGCCCTCCTGCGGGTCACCCGCGCCTCCCTCACGGAGGCGCTCGCGGAGGCGGAGCTGGGGCGGTCACCCGATCCGGAGCGCGCCTCGCGCATCCGGCGGGCCCAGGCGCTCGTCGTCGACCCGACGGCGATCGTCGCCTCCTTCGCGCTCGTGCGCGTGATGTCGGAGGTGGTCGCCATCGCGGCCGGGACGCTGCTGGTGCAGCAGACCATGCCCGGCGAGGGCGTTCCCGACGAGCTGCCCGTGATGCTCGTCGCGCTGGTCGTCGGAGTCGTCATCGGCGTGATCTTCGTGCGGGTCTCGCCGCGTGCGCTCGGCTTCCGCAACCCGGTGGCGGTGCTGCTCGCGCTCGTGGGTCCGCTGACCGGGGTGTCGCGCGCCGTCGCCTGGCTCACCAGGTTCTCGGTGCCGCGCTACGACCCGTCGCCGCCCACGGAGGCCGAGCTGCGTGACATCGCCGACCGGGTGGGCGAGAGCCTCTCGGAGAGCAGCGCGTTCGAGGAGTCCGACCGGGAGCTCATCCGCTCGGTGATCGAGCTGGGCGGCACCATCACCCGCGAGGTCATGGTGCCCCGCACCGACATGGTGACCGTCACCGCCGACACCTCGCTCGACCGGGTGCTCCGGCTGTTCCTGCGGTCCGGTTTCTCGCGCGTGCCGGTGGTCGGCGAGTCGGTGGACGACGTCGTCGGCGTCGCCTACCTGAAGGACGTCGTGGCCGCGCTGCACTGGCCGGTGGACGACGGCGGGCGGGGCGGGCGCGCGCCCTCGCAGCGCCCGGCTGCCGACGTCGCGCGCGACGCCGTCTTCGTGCCCGAGTCCAAGCCGATCGACGACCTGCTGCGCGAGATGCAGGCCTCGGCCAGCCATATGGCGCTCGTCGTGGACGAGTACGGCGGCGTGGCCGGGCTGGTGACCATCGAGGACCTCCTCGAGGAGGTTGTGGGCGAACTCACTGACGAGCACGACACGGTGCCCGTCCAGGAGGTCGAGGACCTCGGCGACGGCGTGCTCCGCGTGCCCGCCCGGCTGCCCGTCGACGAGCTCGGCGACCTCTTCGACCTGCGGCTGGACGACGACGATGTGGACACCGCCGGAGGCCTGCTCGCCAAGGTGCTGGGCAAGGTGCCGCTCGCGGGCTCGTCCGTCGAGGTGGGCGGCGTGCACCTGGAGGCGGAGCGTGTGGAGGGCCGCCGCAAGCAGATCTCGACGATACTCGTACATCGTACGGAGCCGGCCGCCGAGCCGGACGACAGCAACGGTGGTCCCGATCAGCACGACCACCGTGATCAGAAGCGTGACCAGAAGGAAGTGACCTCGTGAGCGACCAGCCCGCAGTGCATCAGACCGCCGAACACCGGAGCGGCTTCGCCTGCCTGGTGGGCCGCCCCAATGCCGGAAAGTCCACCCTGACGAACGCGCTGGTGGGGCAGAAGGTCGCCATCATGTCGGCTCGGCCGCAGACCACGCGCCACACGATCCGCGGCGTCGTGCACCGTCCGGACGCCCAGCTCGTGCTGGTGGACACGCCGGGCCTGCACCGGCCGCGGACCCTGCTGGGAGAGCGGCTCAACGACCTGGTGCGGGACACGCTGTCCGAGGTGGACGTCATAGCGTTCTGCATGCCCGCCGACCAGAAGGTCGGCCCCGGTGACCGCTACATCGCCGCGCAGCTGGCCGAGCTGATGACCGGACGCCGGCGGGTGCCCGTCGTCGCCGTCGTGACGAAGGCGGACCTCGTCCCGCGCGAGACGCTCATGCAGCACCTCATCTCCGTGGACCAGCTCGCCAGGGCCGTGGACCGCGAGTGGGCCGACATCGTGCCCGTCTCCGCGAAGGACGGGTACCAGGTCGAGGAGCTGGAGGCAGTGCTCATCTCGCACCTGCCCGAGGGGCCCGATCTGTACCCGGACGGCGAGCTGACGGACGAGCCGGAGTCCGTCATGGTCGCCGAGCTCGTGCGCGAGGCGGCCCTGGAGGGCGTGCGCGACGAGCTGCCGCACTCCCTCGCGGTGGTCGTGGACGAGATGGTTCCGCGCGAGGGGACGGGCGACCCCGAGAAGGGCAGGCCGCCGCTCCTCGACGTGCGGGTCAACCTGTTCGTGGAGCGCGACTCCCAGAAGGCGATCATCATCGGGCGCGGCGGGTCCCGGCTGCGGGCCGTTGGCACCGAGGCGCGCCAGGGCATCGAGAAGCTGCTCGGCCAGCGGATCTATCTCGACCTGCACGTCAAGGTCGCGAAGGACTGGCAGCGCGACCCGAAGCAGCTCCGCAAGCTGGGCTTCTAGCTCGTGACGTGGTTCGTCGGGGCGGCCCAGTCGATGCGGTAGTCGGTGATCCAGTCGCGTGTGGTCCGGGCTGCGGCCCGGCCCACGAGCGGCAGGATCACGCGGTCGCGCAGCACCCTGGTCAGTGGGTTCGGGATCTTCTGGTTCGACGTGCGCTTCGCCTGGGCGATCAGCTTCTCCACCCGGGTCCGCCGGAACGCCTCGAAGGCGGTGAACGCGGCCGCTGGATCGCCGTGGTCGCGCAGGAACCGCGCCAGCAGCACCCCGTCCTCGATCGCGAGCGAGGCGCCCTGCCCCGAGGTCGGTGAGATGGCGTGGGCCGCGTCCCCGATCAACCCGATCGGGCCGCGGTGCCACACGGGCACTGTCGGCAGGTCGAGCGTGTTCCAGGGCGCGATGATCGACGGCGTCGCTGCGATCAGGTCCAGCGCGGGACCGTCGTCGTCGGCGAAGAGGCTGATCAGCTCGGCCCGCCAGCGGTCAGGGGTCCATGCGGCGAGCTCGTCGTCGGTCGCCGCCCGTGCCTGCGGGACGTTGGCGAACCACCAGACGTCGCCCGGCGCCCTGTTCGCGTAGGCGAAGAAGGCGCGCCTGCCGAACGTCATCGTGAACGTGCCCTCGGGTGCGTCCACGGAGACACCAGAGGCGTAGCCGCCGGTGTTCAGCAGGCCGGTGTAGCGCGGCGGCGGGCAGGCCGGGTCGAGGATCGCCCGCACGCGGGAGTGCAGGCCGTCGGCGCCGATGAGCAGGTCGCCCTCGGCGGTGGTGCCGTCCGCGAACGAGGCCACCACACCGCCGTCGGGCCGCGTCGTGGCGTCGACGAGGCGTTTGCCGTACTCGACGGGGATGCCGCGGCGCGCCGCCTCGTCGCGGAGCCGGACGTAGAGGTCGGAGCGGCGGACTGTCTGGCTGACCGTGCCCGCGGCGTCGTCCCGGCCCATCGGGAGGTGGGCCAGGGGCCTGCCGGACGCCGACCGCAGCGCGAGGGTGTGCGTGTCGAACCCGCCGAGGTCGTGCTGGTCGATGCCCAGCACCTGGAGGGCGGCCAGGCCGTTCGGGGCGAGGTTGAGGTAGGCGCCGACGCCGTCCGCGGTGCGCTGGTACGCCTCGTGGACCTCTGCGTCGATGCCCGCCTTCTGCAGGGCAATGGCGGTCACGGGTCCGGTGATGCCCGCTCCGATGATGATCGCTCTCATGTCGTAACCATAAGATGGGTAACCATAAAATGGCAAGGTGTTGGAGAGAAAGCCCCTGCGAGGGCGACCTAGGCTGGGCCCGTGACCCAGGACTCCCGGCCGCGCTCGCCGCTCGCGATGGTGCTGCTGGCGCTGCTCGCCGAGGAGCCCATGCACGCCTACCGCATGCAGCGGCTGATCAAGAGCCGGCGCAAGGACGACGTCGTCAACGTGGCGCGCAGCAACAGCGTCTACCAGTCGATCGAGCGCCTGCTCCGCGACGGCCTGATCGAGGTCCACGAGAAGCTGGCGGCCGAGACCGGCCCTGCCCGCATCGTCTACGCCCTCACCAGCGACGGCCGGGACGCACTCGGCCGCTGGATGGACGCCGCCCTCGCCATGCCCGCGCGCGAGTTCCCCGAGTTCCGGGCGGTGCTGGCCGTGCTCGCGATCACGGGGCCGGACCTCGTGCGGACCCGGCTCGAGGAGCGGGTGCGGGCGCTGGAGGCGGTGCTGGCCGAGGCCGAACGAGAGGCCGCTGCCGCGCAGGAATGGGGCCTGGCCAGGGTGCTCATGCTGGAGCACGAGCACCTCGTGGCGGTCACGCGAGCCGAGCTGGACTGGGTGCGCCAGGTGGTCGCCGACCTCCGGTCGGGGGCACTGACCTGGGACACGGAGGAGATGCTGGCGACCCGCCCGCCCGAATGACTCGCCGCGCTCGGCTCGCCTGTCGCGCCCGCTAGCGAGAGGGCCCGGGCCTGCGGGCGTAGCATCCGATGGTGTTCTTTCGGACGGTCGCCACATCCGCCGCAATCCTTGTCGCCCTGGCGCTGACCGGCGCCGTCGCCGGTCCCGTCTGGGAGCCCGCGCCCGTGACGTCACACCTGCACCTCGGGTCCGCGTCGACGGCGATCGGTGGTGCTCTGCCCGGTGGCGGTGAGCCCGGTGGCGGTGAGCCCGGCGGCGGCGAGCCCGGCGACCACGAGGTGCGCGAGTCCGAGGTGACCATCCCGCTCGCCGACGGGCTGGAGGTGGGCGGGCTGCTCCGCGAGCCGGTCGACGCAGGCTCCGGCTCCGACCGCCCGGGCATCGTGTTCGTGCACGGCGCGGGCACCGGCAAGGCCGTCGATGCGTTCACCCTTGCCGCCACGGCGCTGGCGAGCGCGGGAATCACCACGCTCGTGCCGGACAAGCGGCTGGACAACTACTCCACGCGGCACCGGGACTACGAGGCCATGGCGCGCGACTACGCCCACTCGGTGAGCTACCTGCGCGACGTCCCCGGCGTGGACCCGGACGAGGTAGGGCTGTACGCGGAGTCGGAGGGCGCATGGGTGTCTCCGGTGATGATGGTGGACGACCCGCGGCTCGCGTTCCAGATCCTGGTCTCCGCGCCGGTGGTCCCGCCCCGGCAGCAGGCCGCCTACGCCGTCGACAACTACCTGCGGAACACCGACGTGCCGGCGGGGGTCTTCCGCGCCATCCCGCGTGCGGTGGGGATGAAGCTGCCCGGCGGCGGGTTCGAGTACGCCGACTTCGAGGTGCGGCCCTGGCTCGAGCAGCAGGACGACCCGATCCTCGCCGTGTACGGCACGAACGACGCGTCGATGCCGCTCGAACAGGGCACGCGGGAGCTCCTGGACACCACCGACGACGTGACCGTCCGGTTCTACGACCACGCGAACCACGGCATCAACGTCGAGACGCCCGAAGGGCTGGTGCTGCACCCCGACTTCGCGACCGACGTCGCCGACTGGGTGCTCGGCCTCCCCGCGACGGCGTCCGCCCCGCCCCAGCTCGCCGGCGCCCAGCCCCGGCAGGTCTACCTCGCCGGACCGGTGCCGCAGCCGCAGTGGTACGGCGACGGCGACTGGCTGGTCGGTGTGGTGATCACCGCGGCCGGGCTGCTGCTGGTGGGCCCGCTGCTGGTCGGCGGTACGGCGCTGGCGGGCCGCCTCGCCCGACGTCGTTCCGGTCGCCCGGGCACGCGCCTCGCCCAGGGCCTGCGCGCGCCCCTGGCGGGTCTGGCGATCGGCGCCGTGGTGACCACCGTCGGGCTCGCCGTGTACCTGGCGGCGGTCGCGCGCCTCGCCCTGGACTACGAGAAGAACGCGCTGGTGGTGCAGGGCGGCTGGATCGGCGTCCGACTGCTCGGCATCGCGACGGTGGTTGCGGCGGCGCTGCTGCTCAACCGGCTCCGCGATCTGCGGAGGTCGCTCGTCGAGCCTGCCGAGACCCCGCGGACCGACACGTCACGGGCCGGCGCCGCGGGCGTCGTCGTCCGGACGGGTTTCTGGGCGACGGTGCTCGGCGCGACGGCGCTGCTCGTCACCCTGGCGTACTGGGGCGCCTACCAGCTGGGCATCTGACCCGACCCGCCAGGGTGCTATCTCGGGGTCAGCAGGGCCGGGGTCCGGGAGGCGCGGGGTTCCGGCAGGGGTACTACGTCGTCGGGCACCGTGTCCGGGAGGCGCAGGTGCCGCACCTGGTCCACGTGCGTGGTCGTCGCCAGCGCGGCGCTGTGGTTCGCCGGCGCGGGCACGTGCGTCAGGTACGGGCGGGGGTAGGGGAGCCGGACCGACGGGTCCCGCCCCAGGAGCGTCGGCCGCGGGCCGGTGACGTCGAGATCGCGCAGCGGGATCGTCAGCCCGTGCCCGGTCAGCTTGGCGGTCGCCTCCTTACGGGTCCAGTACGCGAGCAGCGCGTCCGCCCGGTCGCGGGCCGGCAGACGCCGCCAAGCACGCCGCTCGGCGGGCGTGAGCGCGGCGGCCGCCAGGTCCTCCAGGTCGGCGTCCGCCGGGCGCGCGTCGAGGTCCGCACCGACCCGGCCCTCACCCACCACCGCGACCAGCACCCAGGCCCGCGTGTGCGACACCGAGTAGTCGAGGGCCGCGCCCGGCACCTGCGGCCGCCCGTGCTGCGGGTCGCCGCAGTGCTCGCACGACCGGTCCACGACTATCTCGTCGGGGAACACGCCGAGATAGCGCGACAGGATCAGCCGCTGCGCGGCACGCGACGTCAGATGGACGGCGGTGGCAACGGAGTCCAGACCCACGAGGTGCTCGCGATCCGGTACGGTCAGCAGGCGCGTCCAGGCTTTCCGACGTCGGACCGGAACGAGCCAGACGTCGCAGGTGCGGGGTGCCGGTGCGGCAGCTAGGTCCACTGCGTTCTCCTGTGACCTCGGCGAGCTGTCGGCTGCGGCCGACGGCGGTGTTCCACCCACGTCGAATGTGATGGACGTGCGCAGAAATGCAGGTGTGACCGGACTCGCCGTGGTTCGGCCTGACAGGCTCCGTCCCCAGCGGGTAGTAACGTCGGGGACCCAACGCCACCAGCCACACTTCCCCAGTCTCGACCAGCGGCGTTATCGAGGAGTGAACGGATGATGGACCAGCACGCTTCCGAGCGTGACGAGAGAGATTCGGCAGACGGCGCGCAGGACGCGAACGGCGCGCCGACCGAACATCTCGGCCACGAGCACGTCGCAACGATCTCGGCAGAGGCCGAGTCCGGGCACACACCCGACGGCACCGACGACGCCAGACCCTTCGCGAACATCGCGGTGGCCGACTACGTGCGGGACGCCATCGCCGCACTCGCCCTGCTCGTGTCGCTCGCGCTGCCGTGGAACCTGGCCGACCGGGGAGCCGACCGCGTAGAGGTCGTCCTGGCCGTCGCGCTGTCCCTCGCCTCGCTGACCCTGCCCTACCTCGCGCGCTTCGGCGTGCTGCCGGCCACGTGGACCGTGCACTCCACACGTCGCGCACGCCTGCTCGCCGGGCTGCCGATCGCCGTGATCGGCCTGCTGCACCTCATCTTCGACGTCCGCAGCGGTGCGGGCGTCGGCACCGGCCTGGGCCTCGCGCTGGCGGGTGCGGCGCTCGCCGCCACCCCGCGCGACAGCGAGCTCGGACCCGTCGACGAGGACGGCGCCGTCGTGCGCGGCTGGCGCCTCGGCCTCGCCGGCGTCGGCATCCTGATCGCGGTGGGCGCCATCACCTCGACGCTGCTCGCGGAGTTCGCCGAGGACGCGACGCTCGGCGACCGCCTGCTCGCGCCCGTGTGGCTCGCGCTGGTCGTCGGCCTGGCGTGGCTCCTGGTGGGCGGCACCGTCCGGCACGACCGTCCCTCGCGGCTCGTGCTGATCGCCGCGGGCATCGTGCTGGCGCTGCTCTTCATCTTCACCTCCGGCGACTCGCTGACCGGCCTCGAGTCCATGCGCCCCGGCGTCACGGACCCGAGCCGGTTCGGCCTGGTGCTCCTGCCGCTCGCCGCTGCCGTCGCCGGTGCGCCAGCGGTGCGCCGCGACCCCGCGGCCGAGGACGACGTCAGCACCGAGCAGGCCGCCGGCGTGTGGGTGCGGGTCGCCATGCGTGCGTTCGACGTCATCGTGCTGCTCGCGGCGTGCAGCGCGCTGGCCGCGCTCGTGCAGCTCATCGACCCCGGCTTCATCGGGTCCGGCGCCGGCGTGACGCTGGTGGTGCGGCTCGTGCTCGGCGTCGTCGTCGCCGGTCTCGCCTGGTTCGCGCGGCGCTCGCTGCAGCGCGACCCCACCACGGGGCACGTGCCCGCCGTCGGTGCCGCGTGCGTGGCCGGCGTGCTGGGGCTCGTCGTCGTCATCGCGACGTCCGGCGCGAGCCTCGGCGTGAACCTCGGCGACCTGCTGATGGCCCTCGGCCTGCCGGTCGTCGCGGCGTCCGCGCTGATGATCCCCAAGGCGGTGCGTGACCACTTCCAGACGGTCGGCATCGGTGGGGACACCGACGTCGACCGCAGCCAGGCCTACCTGTGGGCGCCGCCCCGCCCCAAGGGCGACAAGGCGCCGCCCGTCTCGCTCCCGGAGCAGCCCGTCCGGTCGGCGCCCGAGCTGCGCCGGCCCGCCGAGCCGCGCCGGGTCACCTCGACGGGCGCGGTGCGCACCGTCGCGGGTGCCGCAGCGGTCCAGCACGGGGTGATCCCCGTGCAGTCCGCGAAGCCGGAGTCGAGCGAGGTCCCGATCAGCGCGATGCGCACCGTCGAGGAGATGCGGGCAGCGGGCGCGCCCGCGGGTTCGTCGACGAGCGAGACGGCGACCATGCCGCCGGTCCGGTCCGGCGCGACGCCGGTGGCGTCCGCCCAGCCGGTATCCGCCGCGCAGCCGGTGGCGCCCGTCCAGCGGGTGGCCTCCGCCCAGCCGACGGCGCGTATCCGGCCCGTGACCGGTCAGCAGGCAGCCCAGGCCGACGCCGGCGCGGCTGCCGGTGGCGACGGTCAGGAGCAGGTCACGCGCCGCGTCGTCGTCGGCCAGGAGCAGAGCCAGCGCCCCGCGCCCGTGGACTACGGGTCCGAGTCGGGTCACACGGCAGTGCTGCCCCCCGTGGGCGGCAGGTGGACGCCCGCAGTGGCGCTCGACCCGGCCACCCCGCTGGCGGACCTGGCGAAGATCGTGCAGGAGGCGCCGCACCTGCGTCCGCAGGTCGCCGCCAACCCGTCCACCTACCCCGCGCTGCTGGACTGGCTGGGCGCCCTCGGCGACCCGCAGGTCGACGCGGCGCTGCGCAGCCGCCGCTGAGCTCCCGACGTGTCAGACGCACAGGTCACTCCGGTGACCTGTGCGTCTGACACGTCCGGATCGTGGGCGCGATTGGCGGTCCGGGTCACGGCCGGGGGTACAGTGACGGCATGCGCATGACGGTGATCCTTCTCCTTCCCTGCCGCGACGAGGCCTAGACAGGTCGGTCCCTCGTCGCGGAGGCTTGGTGTGCCGGCCAACCTCACCGAGCGAAGGACACATGATGGAGAACAGCATCACCGCCACCACCCCCGGCGGAGTTCACGACACAGGACTGCATGGCGCAGGAGCGCATGGCGCAGCGGGCGGAATCATCGAAGACAACCCGCAGCAGACCTCTGGCATGCCGACCCAGAAGTACCTCCCCTTCCACGAGCAGATCACCGTGGACATCCCCGACCGCACCTGGCCCACCAAGCGGATCGAGAAGGCTCCGCGCTGGTGCGCGGTCGACCTGCGTGACGGCAACCAGGCCCTCATCGAGCCGATGAACCCGGAGCGCAAGCTCCGCATGTTCGAGCTGCTGGTCTCCATGGGCTACAAGGAGATCGAGGTCGGGTTCCCCTCCGCGAGCCAGACCGACTACGACTTCGTCCGCAAGCTGATCGACGAGAACCGGATCCCCGACGACGTCGTGATCCAGGTTCTGACGCAGGCACGTGCCCACCTGATCGAGCGCACGTACGAGGCGATCACCGGCGCGAAGCAGGCGATCGTGCACCTGTACAACTCGACGTCCGTGCTGCAGCGTGAGGTCGTGTTCCGGTCCGACCAGGACGGCATCGTGAGCATCGCGCTGGACGGCGCCAAGCTGTGCCGCAAGCTCGAGGAGACCGTCCCGGACACGCGGATCTACTACGAGTACTCGCCCGAGTCGTACACGGGCACTGAGCTCGAGTTCGCCGTGCGCATCTGCAACGAGGTCATCGAGGTCTTCGAGCCGACGCCGGAGCGCAAGGTCATCATCAACCTGCCCGCGACCGTCGAGATGGCCACGCCCAACGTCTACGCCGACTCGATCGAGTGGATGAGCAGGCACCTCAACCACCGCGAGAACGTCATCCTGTCGCTGCACCCGCACAACGACCGCGGCACCGCCGTCGCCGCGGCCGAGCTGGGCTACCTGGCCGGTGCCGACCGCATCGAGGGCTGCCTGTTCGGCAACGGCGAGCGCACCGGCAACGTCGACCTGGTGACCCTGGGCCTGAACCTGTTCTCCCAGGGCATCGACCCGCAGATCGACTTCCACGACATCGACGAGATCCGTCGGACCGTGGAGCACTGCAACCAGATGCCCGTCCACGAGCGGCACCCGTACGTGGGCGACCTGGTGTTCACGGCGTTCTCCGGCTCGCACCAGGACGCCATCAAGAAGGGTTTCGAGCACATGGCCGGCCGCGCGGAGGCCGCAGGGGTTACCGTCGACGAGCTGCACTGGGGCGTGCCGTACCTGCCGATCGACCCGCGCGACGTCGGCCGCTCGTACGAGGCAGTGATCCGGGTCAACTCGCAGTCCGGCAAGGGTGGTGTGTCCTACCTGCTCAAGAGCGAGCACAAGCTGGACCTGCCCCGGCGTCTGCAGATCGAGTTCTCCCACGCGGTGCAGAAGGTGACCGACGCCCAGGGCACCGAGGTGACCGGCGCGGACATCTGGCGCATCTTCACGGACGAGTACCTGCCGATCGAGGAGAACGCGCAGTCCGGCCTGGAGCACTGGGGCCGGCTCGAGCTGCGCGGCACACGTGCCGTGTCGGTGGAGGGCGAGCAGGACACGCTCGAGGTCGACGTGCTGGACCGCGGGCAGGAGCTGACCCTGACCGGCACCGGCAACGGGCCCATCGACGCCTTCGTGAACGCGATCGCGCAGGTCGGCGTCAAGGTACGGGTGCTGGACTACGTCGAGCACGCGCTGTCCGAGGGCGGCGACGCCAGCGCTGCCGCCTACGTCGAGTGTGCGGTGGGCGACGACGTCCTGTGGGGCGTCGGGATCGACCCGTCGATCACGCTCTCGTCGCTGAAGGCGATCGTCTCGGCGGTCAACCGAGCGGAACGCACCGCCTGACCCCTCGTTGAGTGCTGGGTATCTGTGGTAACTCCGGTCCAGGAAGCGCAAATGCCCAGCACTCAGCTGAGCTTGGCGTGGGTGGCCTCGGCGCTGAACTTGGTCAGTTGCACGCGGTTTGAAATGAGTTCGGTCGATTGCTCTGAGATCGGTCCATTAAATGACCGATCTCAGAGCAACCGACCGAACTCGAACTGCGGCGGAGGCAACCGACCGATCTCACGAACCCAGTGCTCCTCCGACCCCCGAGGCCCGCACCGCTCCGGTGACCGCCCCCACGAGCGCGAACAGAGTTCCGTTCAAGAGGATCCAGACGACCACGACCCCCGGGGCCAGGCCCGGTGTACCCCCAGGTAGCCTCCGGGCATGGACTGGCCGGTCACCATCAACTTTCATCCGGATCGGCTCGTCGCCGACGGGAGCGAGACCCTGATCGAGCGCCTCGCGCACGACCGTGTGTGGCGCTCCCAGTTCGAGACGGGCACCAGCAACGGCGGGCTAACAGCGCACCCGGGCGGGGACCGGTGGCGCTGGGAGCGGCGTATGTTCGACGGCCGGTACGACGACGGCCCGCCGCGCGACCGCCCGCGCTACGGGGCGCTGAACCACCGGGGCCGCGCCGCGGGCGGCGCCGTCCGGTTCGGCTCTGCCCACCTGCGGCTCCATCCGCACGTGCTGGCCCGCACCACCTTCTGCTACCCGGACTCCGTCATGGAGCCCGAGCACTTCGCCGCCGTCGACCCGGAGCCGCTGGTCGCGCTGGCCGACGCCGACACGGCGGCCGGTGCCTGCGACCTCCTCGACGACTACGTCGAGGCCCAGGTGCACGGCACGATAGCCCTGCCCGACGACGTCGCCGCGCTCGTGCTGGACCCCTGCTACCGCGATACGCCCGTGGCCGATGCCGCCCGCGGGCTCGGCGTCGGCGTCGAGTGGCACCACGGATTCCGCCTCCGCGTGGAGGAGCTGGCGAAGCGACCGGAGTTCCGCGGACCGGCGGTCGTGGAGGTGGCGCGGGCGGTCGCCGCGCGCCACGCGAGCGACGGGTGGCTGGACCCCCGGGGGATCGGGGAGGCGGTGCTCGCCGGCGAGCACGACCCGCAGGACCTGAAGAAGGTCTGGCACCACGTGGCGCGTTGGGGGAACTACAGGGTGCGGTAGTGCTCGGACATCGCCGGGTAGTAGTCCGCGAAGTCGATGGCGGCAGGGTCGCCGCCCGTCTCGACGGCGACGAGCCGGTCGAGGTAGTACTCCCACCCGGGGCCCACGTTCTCGGCCATCGCGGGGTCGTCCATCGACTGCGCGAACGTGAGCGTGGTGACGCCGTCCGCCTCGACCAGGTCGAGCTTCAGGTGCCAGGTCGCGGGTGCGTCCTCGCCGTACGTCCCCTGCGAGGTGAGCTCGAGCTGATGAGGAGCCTTGCACGTGTCGATCGTGTACTCCTCGGGTTCGACGTCGTCGCCCTCGTAGAGCATCTCGACAGCCACTTTTCCCGTCGCCGGATCGCCGGTCCAGCGGCCGATCCAGCGGGCCAGGCGGTCCGGTTCGGTGACCGCCGCCCACACGTCCTCGATCGGGGCGCGGAACGTGCGGGTGAGCACTATGTAGGGCCCGTCCGGGCGTTGCTCCGTGCGGCCGGTGGCGGTGATGTCGGTGCTCATGCTGTCTCCTCGTCGACGTGCTCGGTCTTGGTGTGCTCGGTCTTCACGTGCTCGGTGTTGATACGAGCTGCGCCCGGCATTGCCCGGCGGTCCCGGCCGACGCGCCGCACCTCGAGCTCCAGGCCGTCGAACGCCTGCTCGGCGATCGGCGGGGCAGGGGCCGGCTGTGCGGGCGCGAGCTCGGCGAGGAGTGCGGTCACGGGTGCGAGCCCTGCCCGGTCCAGCCGGTAGTGCCGCTCCCGGCCGACGTCGTCGGCGGTCACGAGCCCCGCCGAGCCCAGGGCCCGCAGGTGCTTGCTGATGGCCGGGCGGCTGATCGGATGGCCCGACGCCATGTCCACCACCCTCGCCGGCCCGGCCGCGAGCTGGCGCAGCAGCTCGCGACGGACGGGGTCCGAGAGGGCGGCAAAGGCATCCATGGTCCTATTGGTAACTCTACGGTTACCAATCTGTCAAGAGCGGGCGGCTGCCAACGGGTGATCCCGGCGGGTCTGCTCGCGGTCGGGCGTGGGTCGGACGACGAGCACCCCCGCGAGGCTGATCGCGAACCCCGCCACCGTGAGCAGCGACAGCCGCTCGCCGAACATGGCCCAGGCCCATGCCGCGGAGACCGCCGGGGTGAGATACAGCCATGTGCTTACCGCGACCGGCCCGCGCGTGCGCTGCACGTACAGGTACATGCCGTAGCCGCCGAAGAACGCCAGGCCCACCAGCCAGGCGACCGCCAGCCAGAACGACGGGTCCGCCGGCGGCGCCGTCTGACCGCTCGCGAACGCCACCACCGCGAAGAACGCGAGCGCCACGACTCCCTGGACGGTAAGGGAGTCCAGCACGTCGTGCTTCTCGTCGGGCGCCGGCCACAGGTCGCCGAGCACCGCTGCGGCCGAGAGCGAGAGCATGCCCGCCAGCGCCCAGAGGGCCCCTTCCGTGCCTGTCCCGGCGACGGCGTCGGGCCCGACGGCGAGCGCGACTCCCGCGAAGCCGATCGCGAGGCCGACCGTCTGGCGGCGTCCGCCTCCCTTGCCGAACCTGGACAGGACGACGGCGACCAGGGCGGGCTGCAGCGAGGCGAGCAGGGCTGCCGTTCCGGCCGGCAGCCCCGCCTCGACCGCGCGGAACACGCCGTAGAGGTAGCCGGCCTGGCCGAGGGCGCCGAGAACCGCCTCGCGCCGTAGGTAGCGGAGCCCGTAGCGGCGGCGGAGCGCCAGCACCACGATGAGCATCAGGGGCGCTGCGACGACGTAGCGCCACAGGAGCGTGGTCGTGACCGGAGCGACCGGCGCCGCGAAGGTGGCGCCGACGAAGCCGGAGCTCCACAGCACGACGAGCAGGGCGGGGGCGAGGTGTCCCAGGAGACTCTTTCGCATGATCCCCAGGTTAACCATACAGGTCGGTATACTCGCAGTGGACCCAGACCGCAGCCCGGACGGAGCGACCCGTATGCCCCGACGCAGCCCCAACCCGCACACGCCGGCCGGCGAGAAGATCCTCACCACGGCGGCCGATCTCTTCTACCACCGGGGGATCCGCAGCGTCGGCGTCGACCTGATCGCGGACCAGGCAGGGGTCACCAAGAAGACGCTCTACGACCGGTTCGGTTCCAAGGACGCACTGGTGGCCGCCTATCTGACGCGCCGGCACGAGCGCTGGGTGACGTGGTTCGGCGAGCGGCTCGCGGCGCGTGGTGCGGCTGGGCCCGCACGGGGCGTCGACCGGGTGGTGGCCGCGCTGGAGCTCGCGGAGGAGTGGGCGCGGGAGAACGAGCGAGGGTGCGCCTTCGTCAACGCCCACGGCGAGATCGGCGGGTCCGACCACCCCGGCAACGCGGTGATCCTCGCGGACAAGCTGTACATGCTCGGCGTGTTCACCGACCTGCTGAGCGACGCCGGACATCCCGACGCGGAGGAGGTCGGCGCGCAGGTCCACCTGCTCTACGAGGGTGCGATGGTCGCGTACACGACGCGGGCGCAGCCGAACGCCTTCGCCGCCGCCCGAGCGGCGGCGCGGGGGCTGCTCGCGCCCGCCGGCTGAAGCTGGTGGATACAGTCACCCCGTGCACCAGCAGACCATCCTCCAGCCCGGCAGCCACGTCCCTGACGGGGCCACCTATCTGCCCACCTCTGTCGAGACCGCCTACTGGGGCCGACTGCCCTGCGCGGCGGACCGCGCGGTGCTGTCGGTGGACCCCGGGCAGGAGGTGGTCGTCGACACCCTTTCCCACGAGGGCATCCTCGAGGACCAGGGCGGCGACCCGCTCGCGTACTTCGCGGAGCGTGGAGTCGCCGAGAATGCGGTCCTGGCCGACGCCGTCGAGCTGGCGGGCGCCCGCCGTTCCCTCCTGGGCGACCGGGTGCCCGGGCTGCCGGGTGTGGCCGGCGCGCACGGTGGTCACGTCGTGACCGGGCCGATCGAGGTCCGCGGCGCCCGGCCCGGCGATCTGCTCGCGATCCGCGTGCTGGCGACCGAACCTCGCGTCCCGTACGGCGTGATCTCGAACCGGCACGGTCGCGGGGCCCTGCCGGACGAGTACCCGGCCGGAGGCGTGGAGAGCGTCAGCGTCTTCGCCGAGGTGGACTCCTGGTCCGACGGCGCGGGGCGCGGGAGTCTGCCGCTGTTCGAGGGGTCGGACCGGACTGTGGGCTTCGACCTGCACCCGTTCCTCGGCATCATGGGCGTCGCCGCCGCGGGGGACGAACGGCCGCACTCGGTGCCGCCCGGCCCGTTCGGCGGCAACATCGACATCAACCTCCTGGGCGCCGGGTCCACGCTCTATCTGCCGGTCCAGGCGGCCGGGGCGCTCGCCTACGTGGGCGACCCGCACTTCGCGCAGGGGGACGGCGAGGTGGCGCTCACCGCCTTCGAGGCATCGCTGCGGGTGCGGCTGAGCTTCGACCTGATCCCGGCGTCGGACGCCGTCGCGACGTTCGGGAAGCTGGCCGGGCCGCTCGCCGAGACCGCCGAGTTCCTGGTCCCGACCGGCCTGGACCGCGACCTCGACGTCGCCGTGCAGAACTGCGTACGGGCCGCGATCGCGCTGCTGGAGGTCCGGTACGGGATGTCGCCGGCGCACGCCTACGCGTACCTCTCGGCGGCGACGGACTTCGACATCTCGCAGGTCGTCGACGTCGTCAAGGGCGTGCACGCGAAGATCCGCAAGGCGGACTTCGGCGGGCACGAGCGATAGCCGGCGCCCCGGGGCTGGTGGAGGTCCGCTTCCGGCAAGGTCCGGAAGCGGACCTCCACCACTGTTCTGTCTCGTCGTGGTTCCGGCTTGCAGCCGTTCGGCAGGTTCTCGCTCGGAGACTTTCGGCTGGCAGCATGTGCGCATGGCTCTCGATCCCAGTGTGTGGCGCGTCCGGACCGAGCCCGGCCCGCTGACTGCGCCGACCGGCTCCGGCGTGCTCGACGGCGAGACCGTCGCCGTCAAGGACCTGTTCGCCGTCGCGGGCGAGCGGATCGGCGCGGGGAACCCGGCCTGGCTCGCGGCGGCACCCGTCGCGGAGGAGCACGCCGTCGCGGTCGCGCGGCTGCTGGACGCCGGAGCCGCGCTCGCCGGGATCGCGCAGACCGAGGAGTTCGCCTACTCGCTGACCGGCGCGAACGCCCACTACGGCACCCCGCCCAACCCGCGGGTACCCGGGCGGATCAGCGGCGGTTCGACGTCGGGCCCGACGACGGCGGTCGCGGCCGGCGAGGCGAGCATCGCGCTCGGGACCGACACCGGCGGGTCCGTGCGGGTCCCGGCCGCTTACCAGGGGCTGTGGGGCATCCGTCCGACGCACGGCGCGGTGCCCGATCGCGGGCTGCTGCCGCTCGCGCCGTCGTTCGACACGGTCGGCTGGCTCACGCGCGACGCCGCCACGCTGGCCCGGGTGGGCGACGTGCTGCTCCCCGCCGACACGGTGGCGCTCCCGGATCAGGCCCCCCTCGTGCTGAGCGACGCCCTGCTCGCCCTGGCGGCGCCAGAGGTGCGAGACGCCGTCGGACAGCTCGCGCGGGCTGCCGGGGCGCGGCCCGTCGACTGGGCGCCCGAGCCTGCCTGGCTCGCCGCGTTCCAGACCCTCCAGGCGGCAGAGGCCTGGGCCGTCCACGGCGGCTGGCTCGAAGGCCGGATGGACACGCTCGGGCCGGCGGTGCGCGGGCGGTTCGAGCGGGCGCGCGCCATCGGTGCGGCGGACGCGGACGCGGCGCGGACCGCCGTCGGGCACGCGAGGGAGCAGATCCGGGAGCGGCTCGGGGAGCGGGTGCTCGTGCTGCCGTCGACGGCGACCGTGGCACCCCGCCCGGAGGAGGCAGAGGCCGCGCGCGAGGCGACGATGCTGCTGACCTGCATCGCGGGGATCGGCGGGCTACCCGCCGTCTCGGTGCCGGTCACCACGGCGGAGGGACTGCCGGGGGGCGCGTGCCTCGTCGGGCCGGCCGGTTCGGACCGGTCGCTGCTGGAGCTGGCGGGCCGGATCGGAGCCTGACGGCCGGCCGGATGTCACGGTACGGCGACATCGCAGCCATGTCGCCATACCGTGACATGGCTGCAACGATCGGCGGCAGCGCGCGACACCCGGTCGGGCGTGCGCCGGGAGGACCTCTCCGGCGCCCGTCCGACCGCTAGCCTGCGCGGATGACCCGTATCGCTGTCCTCTCCGACGTCCACGGCAACACCCCGGCGCTCGCGGCGGTCCTCGCCGCCATCGACGCCGCGCGGGTGGACCTGGTGCTTAACCTCGGCGACATCATCTCCGGCGCCGTCGACCCGCGCGGGACCCTGGACCTGCTCGCCACGCGGCCCGACATCGTGACCGTCCGCGGCAACCACGAACGCCAGGTGCTGACGCTGCCGTACGACGAGATGGGCACTGTCGACCGCATCGCCTCGGGCGTCCTGGCCGACGCCGACCGCGCGTGGCTCGGCTCGCTCCCGCTCACCGTCGAGCCGGTCCCAGGGGTGCTCGCCTTCCACGCGGTGCCGGACGACGACGCCACCTACCTCACCCAGACCGTCGTCGGGCCGACGGCGGAGCACCCGAGCGGTTGGCGCGAGGCGACCGACGACGAGCTGGTCGAACGACTCGGGGCCGCCTACGGCACGCACGGCCTCTACCTGTGCGGGCACACGCACCAGGCCCGGACGCGGCAGCTGCCGGACGGATCGCTGCTGGTCAACCCCGGAAGCGTGGGCTGGCCCGCCTACTCGGACGACGCCCCGCTCCCGCACCGGGTCGAGGTCGGCGCGCCCGAGGCCCGGTACGCGATCCTGTCCGACGCGGCGGACGGGTGGACGGCCCAGCTGCTCGCCGTCCCGTACGACCGCGAGGCCGCCGCGGCGTCGGCGGACGGGCTGGGGCAGCCGGACCTCGCCCACATGCTCCGGACGGGCGTGCTCGCCTGAACCAGAACTGGTGAAGTTTTACCCGGCTGAAACGCGCGTCTCACCGCGGGGGACAGTTTGAAACTAAGTTTGTCCTCGTGGACCTCACGACCTTCAATGCCCTGCCCGCCGCCGACGCCGCCGCGACGGTCCGCCCGTGCGTCGACATCGACTCCTGGGTCGACGACGTGGTGGCCGGCCGTCCCTACCGGTGCCGGAACTCGCTCCTGCTGCGCGCGATGCGGGCCGCCGCCGAGTGGACGGCCGCCGACGTCGACGCGGCGCTCGCGCATCATCCCCGCATCGGCGAACGCGCGTCGGGGGACAGCACCGAGGCGCGGCTGTCCCGCACCGAGCAGCCGACGGCGGCCGAGGCGACAGCCGCCCGGATCGCCGCCGGCAACGCCGCGTACGAGGCGAGGTTCGGCCGGATCTATCTGGTCCGGGCCGCCGGGCGCACGGCGGACGACATCCTCGCCAACCTGACCGAACGCCTCGGCAACGACCCGGCGTCCGAGGCCCTGGTGACCGCCGAGCAGCTCCGTCAGATCGCGCTGCTGCGCCTGGAGACGCTCGTCGAGGAACCGGCGGGGGAACCTGCGGAGGCGGCGTCGTGAGCACCGCTTCGACCCACGTGCTCGACGCCGCGCGCGGCCTCCCGGCCGGGGGGCTCGCGGTCACGCTCGGCAGCCGTCAGGCCGTGACCGACGACGACGGCCGGATCAGCTGGGGCGAGGTCACGCCCGGGCGACACGTCCTGACCTTCGCCGCAGGCGACTGGTTCGCGGCGCAGGACCGGGAGACGTTTTTCGGCCAGGTGGTGCTCGACGTCGTCCTCGGGCCGGACCACACGCACGTCGCCCTCCTGCTGAGCCCGTTCGCCTACACCACTTATCGGGGGAGCTGAATGTCGATAGTCCTGGGACCCAACCAGTACGGCAAGGCCGAGGTACGGCTCGTGCGGGTCGACCGTGACACGGCACGGCACCGCATCACCGACCTCAGCGTCACCTCGCAGCTCCGCGGCGACTTCCGCGCCACGCACGAGTCGGGGGACAACACCGGCGTCGTCGCGACGGACACGCAGAAGAACACCGTGTACGCCTTCGCGCGGGACGGCGTCGGCTCGCCGGAGACGTTCCTGCTGCGGCTCGCCCGCCACTTTCTCCAGGAGCCGCAGATCAGCGGCGGACGCTGGCTCGCGGAGCAGTACGGCTGGGAGCGCATAGTGGCGGGTCCGGGGGCTAGCGGCGGCGACGCCGGCCACGACCACGCGTTCGTGCGCGGCGGCGCCGAGCGGCGGACCGCGCTGGTCCACGCCGACTCCGCCGGCCTGACCGTGCTCGCGGGGCTGCGCGACGTCACGGTGCTGAAGTCGACGGGCTCGGAGTTCGCGGGGTTCCCGCGCGACCGGTACACGACGCTGCCCGAGACCGACGACCGGATCCTCGCGACCGACGTCAGCGCCTGGTGGCGGTACGAGCAGTCGTTCAGCGAGACGGCGGGTCCCGCCGAGTACGACGAGCGGTTCGCTGCGGTCCGCTCGATTCTGCTGGCGACCTTCGCCGAGCTGCACTCCCTCGCCCTGCAGCAGACCGTGTACGCGATGGGCAGGGCGGTGCTGGAGGCGTTCCCCGACATCGCCGAGATCCGGCTCTCGTGCCCGAACAACCACCACTTCCTCGTCGACCTGGAGCCGTTCGGCCTGGACAACCCCGGCGAGGTGTTCTTCGCCGCCGACCGGCCCTACGGGCTCATCGAGGTGGCCGTCCAGCGGTCCGAGGCCGACGACGCCCCGGCCGGCTCCGGCGCGCCGGCAGCCGAGCATCCCGTCTGGTCCACGATCGGAGGTTTTGTATGAGCGGCAGCCCGCAGGGCAGCAGGAGCCTGGTCGTCGCGTCCGAGCGGGTCCTGGTGGAGGACGAGCTCCGGCCCGCCGTCCTGCGGATCGAGGGCGACCGGATCGACCAGGTCTGGTGGGGCACGTCCGACCCGGCCGCCGTCCTCAAGCCGGCCGACGACCTGTTCGGTGAGGTGCTCGGCGCCGTCCCCGCACCCCCGCCGCAGCTCGTCGAGCTCGGCGACAAGGTGGTGCTGCCCGGCGTCGTCGACACGCACGTGCACGTCAACGAGCCCGGCCGCACCGCATGGGAGGGGTTCGCCTCGGCGACCCGGGCCGCGGCGCTCGGCGGGATCACGACGATCGTCGACATGCCGCTCAACTCGCTCCCGCCGACCACCACCGCGGCGGCCCTGGAGACGAAGCGTGCGGCGGCCGAGGCTGTCCGCGCCCGCGGTGAGCTGCACTGCGACGTCGGCTTCTGGGGCGGCGCCGTCCCCGGCAACGCCGACGACCTCGAGCCGCTCTGGGACGCGGGGGTCTTCGGCTTCAAGTGCTTCCTCGCCGACTCGGGAGTGCCCGAGTTCCCGCCGCTCGCACCCGACGAGCTCCTGGACGCGGCGGACCGGATCGCGCGGTTCGGCGGCCTGCTCATCGTGCACGCCGAGGATCCGGCGGCCCTCGCGGCCGCCCCGCACGGGGGCAGCCGCGCGTACGCGGACTTCCTGCTCTCCCGCCCGGACGAGGCCGAGACGACGGCGATCGCCGGGCTGCTCGACGCCGTCCGCGAGACGGGAACGCGCACCCACGTGCTGCACCTGTCGTCGGCGCGGGCGCTCGACCTGATCGCCGAGGCCAAGGACGAGGGCCTGCCGGTCACTGCCGAGACCTGCCACCACTACCTCGTGTTCGACGCCGAGCACATCCCCGACGGCGACGCGGCCTTCAAGTGCTGCCCGCCCATCCGCGACCGCGGCAACCAGGACGCGCTCTGGGACGGCCTGCGTGCAGGGATCCTCGACTGCGTGGTCAGCGACCACTCGCCGGCCACCGCCGAGGAGAAGTACCGGGGCGCGGCGCCCGGCGAGGTCGATCTGCAGCAGGCGTGGGGCGGCATCTCGGGCCTGCAGGCCGGGTTCCTCGCCCTGGCGGACGCCGCCCGACGCCGCGGTGTCTCCCTCGCCGACGTCTCCCGCTGGACCTCGGCCAACACCGCCGCGCTGGTGGGCCTGGACCGGGGCACGCGTCCGAAGGGCCTGATCGCGGAGGGTGCCGCCGCCGACCTGATCGTCTACACCCCGGACGCTACGACGACCTTCCGCGCAGCCGACCTGGCACACAAGAACAAGATCAGCGCGTACGACGGCCTGACCGTCACCGGCGCCGTCGCTGAGTGCGGGCTATTTGCGGGGTCGGAACGTTTCGACGCCGCAAATAGCCAGCACTCAACGGCGTCCGGGGTGCTTTTGAGGAGGCCCGCATGACCCAGATCCATCCGCCCGCCCGGCTGCTGATGGGACCTGGGCCCGTCGACGCCGACCCACGCGTGCTGCGCGCCATGGCCGCGCCGCTCGTGGGCCAGTTCGACCCGTTCATGACCGACACGATGACCGAGGCGATGGCGCTGTGGCGCACGGTCTGGGACACCGCCAACGAGCAGACCTTCCTCGTCGACGGCACCTCACGCGCCGGCATCGAGGCGGCGCTCGTGTCCCTGCTGGAGCCGGGGGACCGGGTGCTCGTCCCCGTGTTCGGCCGGTTTGGGTACCTGCTCGCGGAGATCTGCGCGCGGGCGGGCGTTGAGGTGCACACCATCGAGACCGAGTGGGGAACGGTCTTCGACCCGGGGCAGATCGAGGACGCCGTCCGCCGCGTCCGGCCACGCGTGCTCGCCGTCGTGCACGGGGACACCTCCACGACCATGGCCCAGCCGCTCGCCGAGCTGGGCCGGATCGCCCACGAGCACGACGCGCTGCTGTACGTGGACGCCACCGCCACGCTCGGCGGCAACCCGTTCCACACCGACGAGTGGGGCATCGACGCGGCGACCGCCGGACTGCAGAAGTGCCTGGGCGGGCCGTCGGGCAGCGCGCCCGTGACGCTCTCGCCCGCGGCGGCCGCGGCGATCGACCGGCGCAAGCACGTCGAGGCGGGCATCCGGACCTCGGACGACGTCGCCCCGCACGGCGCCCCGATCGTGTCCAACTACCTCGACCTCGCCCAGATCATGGAGTACTGGGGCCCGCGCCGCCTCAACCACCACACCGAGGCCACGTCGATGCTGTACGCGGCCCGCGAGTGCGCCCGGCTGCTCAAGGACGAGGGCATGGCAACAGCGGTGGGCCGGCACGCACGGCACGGCGGCGCGATGCTGGCCGGGGTGCTCGGCCTGGGCCTGGAGGTCTTCGGCGACGTCGGCCACAAGATGCACAACGTGGTCGCCGTGCGCATCCCCGACGTCGTGGACGGGGACGCCGTCCGCGGCGGGCTCCTCGACAACTTCGGTATCGAGATCGGCACGTCCTTCGGGCCGTTGCACGGCGTCGTCTGGCGTATCGGGACCATGGGCTTCAACGCCCGCCGCGACGCCGTCCTCACCACCCTCGCGGCCCTGGAGCACGAGCTGCGCCGCGCAGGCCTCGCGACCCCGCCGGGTGGCGGCGTCTCGGCAGCCCTGGCCTCGTACGAGACCGCCGATCAGCTGGAGGGGGAATCGTGAGCCCGATCGGATCTGCCGAGTGGGTCATGGAGCGGTGCGACGACCTGACGCGCCACTCGTCACGCCCCGACGCGCTCGAACGCGTCTACCTGTCGCCCGAGCACTCCGCCGCCAACATGGCGGTCCGGGCCTGGATGCTCGACGCGGGCCTCGACACCGAGACCGACGCCGCGGGCAACCTCTGGGGCCGCCGTGCCGCCGACGGTACGCGCCAGCGGCCGGGGACCGCCGGCGAGCCGGCGCTCGTGCTGGGGTCGCACCTCGACACGGTGCCCGACGCCGGACGGTACGACGGCATGCTCGGCGTCGTCCTCGCCATCGCCGTCGCGCACCGGCTGCGGGACGTCCCGCTCCCGTTCGCGCTGGAGGTCGTCGGGTTCTCCGACGAGGAGGGCACCCGGTTCGGCAAGGCGCTGCTGGGCAGCTGCGCGGCGTCGGGCCAGTGGGACCCGGCCTGGTGGGACCAGACGGACGCCGACGGCGTGACCCTGCGCGAGGCGTTCCTGCAGTTCGGGCTGGCCCCGGACCGCGTGGGCGACGCCGCCCGCCGCCCCGAGGACCTCGTCGGCTACCTGGAGGCGCACATCGAGCAGGGGCCGGTGCTGGAGTCGGCGAACCTGCCGCTCGGGTACGTCACGTCCATCGCGGGGGCACGGCGGTTCGTGCTCACGATCACCGGCGAGGCCAGGCACGCGGGCGGCACCCCCTTCAGCCGACGGCGGGACGCGCTGGTCGCCGCCGCGCACCTCGTCACCCGGATCGAGGAGCTGGCCAGGGCCACCGACTGCCTCGCCACCGTCGGCGACATCCGGGTAGAGCCCGGCGCCGTGAACGTGATCCCCGGCCTGGCGGAGCTCACGCTCGACCTGCGCGGCCGGACCGACAACGGGCGCGACGCGCTGTGGGAGCAGATCTCGGCGGTCGGCCACGACATCGCGCAGGAGCGGGGCGTGAAGCTCGAGGTGGTCGAGACCCACCGGGCGCCGTCGACCGCGTGCGCCGGACGGATGCAGGCCGCGGTGGCGACGGGGATCGCGGAGGCTACCCGTTCGACAGGCTCGACGGCGTCGGCCGAGGTGCTCGGGCTCTGGAGCCCCGCCGGACACGACGGCATGGCGATGGACGCGGTGACCGACGTCGGCATGCTGTTCCTGCGCTGCCGCGACGGGATCAGCCACCACCCGGACGAGCACGTGGAGGCCGAAGACGTCGCCATCGCGCTCGACGCGTTCACCGAGGCGGTGCTCGTGCTGGCTCGCGAGCAGGAGGAGGCGCGATGAAGGCGGGGACCACGCCGCTCGAGGAGCGGATAGCCGCCGGCTACCGCGACCTGTCGCCGCAGGAGCGGCGGGCCGCCGACGCCCTGCTGGACCACCTCGGCGACCTCGGGACGTACCGGGCGACGGAGCTCGCCGCGCTCGCCGGGGTCTCGAAGGCGACGATGAGCAGGCTGTTCCGCAAGCTCGGCTACGAGGACTTCGAGGGGCTGCGCGAACACCTCCGCGTCCAGCGCGGGCGCGGGCTGCCGATCGCGGTCGACCCGTCGCCCGGCCTGCGCGAGCGGCTGGAGCAGGAGGTCAAGAACCTCGAGAAGGTCTACTCGGCGCTCGACGACACGATGCTCGACGACGTCGCCGCCGCGCTCGCCACCGCGCGCGACGTGGTGGTCGTCGGACGCCGGGGATCCCTCGGGCCGGCCACCCAGCTGCGACGGAACCTGATCCAGGTGCGCGGTCGGGTGCACCTCGCGCCGGGACCCGGCCAGTCGCTCGCCGACGACCTCGTCGGGCTCGGGCCCGAGGACGTGGTGGTCGTGGTCTCGATCCGCCGGCACGCGTTCAAGGTCGCTGCGATGGTCGAGGCCCTGCTGGCCGACGGCGTCCGGGTGCTCCTGCTCGCTGACTCCAGTCTCCGGCACCTCGCGAGCGCCGTGACCTGGTGGATCGAGTGCCCGATCACCACGGAGGGGGCCTTCGACTCGATGGTGGCGCCCGTGAGCGTGGTGGCGGTCCTGTCGGACCGGGTGCACGGGGCGCTCGACGGCGCGGCCGACCGCGTCGAGGCGATAGACGCCAGGTACGCGCTGCTGCGCGAGATCGACGAGAGCTGACCGGCGACGCCATGGATCTCGACATCGACACCGTGCGGGTGGCGCGGACCCGGGAGGACTGTGTGCTGCTGCCCGGCGAGGCCTTTCTCGGCGGGGGCACGTACCTGTACTCCGAGCCGGTCCCCGCGGGAGTGACCGGTCTGGTGGACCTGACGGGGATGGGCTGGGAGCCGTGGTCCGTGGACGGCGCGGGACTGCGGGTCGCCGGGACGTGCACGCTGGAGCAGCTGGTGTCCGGGCCGGGTGCGCTGGGCGCGCACACGGGCGGGCCGTATCGCGCGCTCGGGCTCGTGGCGCCGTGCGTGTCGGCGCTGACGCTGTCGGCGAAGGTGGCTCGGATGGCGACCGTCGGCGGGAATCTTGCGCTGGGGCTGCCGGCCGGGTCCATGGTGGGGCTGTTCGCGGCGCTGGACGCGGTGGCGGTGATCTGGACGCGGGGGGTCTCGACCAGCGGGGGTGGGTCGCGGGTGGTTGCCGTGGCGGATCTCGTCACCGGTGCTGGGGCCGTGGACCTGGCGCCGGGGGAGGTGCTGCGTGAGGTGCGCGTGCCTTCTGCCATGCTCGCGCAGCGAACCGTGTTCCGCCGGGCGTCCCTGAGCTCGACCGGCCGCACGGCAGCCATGGTGACGGGGCGGGCGGGCGGCCAGGGTCCGACGATCACCGTGACCGCATCAGTGTCGGCGCCGCTCAGCCTGCGCGCCCGCGACCACGCGGCGGTCGACCGGTGGATCGACCGGCTGGACAGCACCGGCGCGTGGTTCGAGGACGTGCACGGCAGCCGCGACTGGCGGGCCGCGATGACACGACAGCTCGCCCATGAGGCGCTCGACGAGCTGGCCGGCACATGAGGATCGACGGCATCGCGGCGGCGGCAGAGCCGCGTCCCGGCCAGTGCCTGCGCACCTATCTGCGGGAGCAGGGCGCCACTGCCGTGAAGAAGGGCTGCGACGCGGGCGACTGCGGTGCGTGCACGGTGCTGCTCGACGGCGCCCCGGTGCAGTCGTGCCTGGTCCCCGCGCACCGGACGGTCGACTCCGAGGTGGTGACGGCCGCGGGGCTGGGACGGTTCGGGCCGGGCGGTGACCCTTCCGCTGATGTCGACCACCTGCACCCCGTACAGCAGGCGTTCGTCGAGGCCGCAGGGTTCCAGTGCGGGTTCTGCACGGCGGGCATGGTGTGCACGATCGCGGGCAGCGGGGTGGGCGAGGTCTCGACAGGCTCCACCCGCGAGAGCACCGGGGCCGGGGACGAGCTCAAGGGCAACCTCTGCCGGTGCACCGGGTACCGGTCGATCCGGGACGCCCTCGCCGGTCGCGTGAACACCGAGGTGGCCGAGCCCGGCCAGGCGTTCGGCCGCGCCGTCGTCGCGCCTGCCGCCGCCCGGGTCGTGAGCGGCCGCGAGGCCTACACGCTGGACGAACCCGCCCCGCCCGGGCTGCTGCACGTCGCGGTCCTCGGCAGCCCGCACCCGCACGCCCGGATCACCCGCATCGACACGACGGCGGCCCGCGGCGCCCCCGGTGTGCACCTCGTGCTCACCCACCACGACGTCCCCGACACCCTGTACTCGACCGCCCGCCACGAGAACCGCCTCGACGACCCCGACGACACCCGCATCCTCGACCCCGTGCTCCGGTTCGTGGGCCAGCGCGTCGCCGTCGCGGTCGCGGAGACGCCCCGGCAGGCCCGCGCGGCGCTCGCCCTCGTGGACGTCGAGTACGAGACGCTGCCCGCCGTCTTCGACCCGGAGGCGGCCAGGCAGCCCGGCGCGCCCCTGGTCCACCCCGGCAAGACACCTGGCGAGCACCGTGTCGCGGAGGCGAGCCGGAACGTCGTCGCGCAGCTGCACGAGGAGTACGCCGAGCCGGGGCACGACGGCGTCGCCGCGGCGCTCGCGGCATCTGCCGCCACCGTGCAGGGCACGTGGACCACCGACCGCGTGAACCACGTGGCCCTGGAGACGCACGGCGCGCGGGCGTGGCTCGCGCCCGGCCCACACGGCGACGTCCTGCACGTGCGCACCTCCACGCAGGTGCCGTTCCTCGTGCGCGCCGAGCTGGCCAGGCTCCTGGACCTCCCCGAGCAGCGGGTCCGTGTGGTGGCGGGCCGTGTCGGTGGCGGGTTCGGCGGCAAGCAGGAGCTCCTCGTGGAGGACGTCGTGGCGCTCGCGACCCTGCGCACCGGCCGGCCCGTGCAGTGGGAGCTCACGCGTGAGCAGCAGTTCACGATCGTGCCGTGCCGGCACCCGATGCGGATCGGCGTCCGCGCGGGCGCCGACGCGGACGGGCAGCTGACGGCGCTCGCCATCGACGTCCTGGCGGACACCGGCGCCTACGGCAATCACGCGCCGGGCGTCATGTTCCACGGCGTGCACGAGTCCATGGCCGTCTACCGGGCCCCGAACAAGCGCGTCGACGCCGAGTCGGTCTACACGAACAACGTGCCGTCCGGGGCGTTCCGCGGGTACGGGCTGGGGCAGGTGCAGTTCGCCATCGAGGGCGCGATCGACGAGCTGGCCGCGCAGCTCGGCATCGACCCGGTCGAGATGCGGCGCCGGAACGTGATCCGGCCGGGCGACGCGTTCGTCGTCGGGCGGCCCGTGGACGGGGACCTGGAGTACGGGTCCTACGGCCTGGACCAGTGCCTCGACCTGGTCGAGGGGGCGCTCTCCTCGGGGCGCGGCGACTCCGTCCCGGACGGCTGGGCCGAGGGCCGTGGCGTAGCGCTCGCGATGATCGCTACCATCCCGCCGCGCGGCCACTTCACGCACGCCAAGGTGTCGGTCGACGCCGACGGCGACTTCGTGGTCGACGTCGGGACCGCCGAGTTCGGCAACGGCACCACCACGGTGCACGCGCAGCTCGCGGCCACGGAGCTCGGGGTGCCGGTCGACCGGGTGCGGGTGCGCCCGTCGGACACGGCGACGGCCGGCTACGACACGGGCGCCTTCGGCTCGGCAGGCTCGGTAGTAGCGGGCCTGGCGGTCGCCCGAGCGGCGTCATCTCTCAAGCTCAAGCTGGACCAGCTGAGTGCTGGGTATTTGCCCCATCGAAACGGTTCGGCAGGGCAAATACCCAGCACTCAACTGGTTGGGGTCTGGGCCGAGGCCACGCATGACGGGTCGCCTCGGTCTGTCGCGTTCAACGTGCACGGGTTTCGGGTGGCCGTGCATCAGGGGACCGGGCGGGTGCGGATCCTGCAGTCGGTGCACGCCGCCGACGCCGGGGTCGTGATCAACCCGGAGCAGCTGCGCGGGCAGATCGACGGCGGCGTGGGGCAGGCGCTCGGCTCGGCGATGACGGAGCGGATGGTGGTGCGCGACGGCGTCGTCGTGACGCGCACCCTGCGGCACTACCGGGTGCCGCAGCTGTCCGACGTCCCGGTCACCGAGGTGCTGTTCGCCGACACCGTCGACCGCCTCGGGCCCCGCGGCGCGAAGTCCATGAGCGAGGCCCCGTACAACCCGGTGGCCCCGGCGCTGGCGAACGCGATAGCGGACGCCACGGGAGTCCGCCCGTGTGACCTGCCGATACAGCGGGACCGGCTGTGGGAGCTGCTGCGCGCACCGATCACACGGCCTGCAGCAGTCGCACCGACCGGCCGTGCGGGTCCGTGAGCGCTACCGGCTCGCCGTCGCGGGCCAGGATGAACTGGGGCGAGAGGCCCTCGGGAAGCCTGGCCGCGACGTCGGGCAGGACGGTCCAGCCCTCGTTGCTCAGCCAGACGGCGCCGCGCGTGCTCCTGAGGCCGGCCATCATGGCCTCGAACGTCACCAGCCCGGCGGGTGTGAGGTAGTAGAGCGCCGCGGAGTTCTGCACGACGACGGTGGCCTCGGCGGGTGCTGAGGCCACCAGGTCCGGCAGGCCGTCGAGCAGGTCGCCGGTGACCAGGCGCGGCGGGTCCTGGGCCACCGCACGCGCGGCGGCGCGGAGCGTCACCATCCGGTCGGTGTGCTCGGGCCAGACCAGCGCCTCCAGCCACGCGAGGTCGGCCGGGTCGCGCACGTCCAGGGGGTTGAGGTCGATGCCGGCGCGCCAGACGACGTCGGGCATCCGCGTGGGGACGGGGCCCTCGATGTCGCAGGGCAGCACCACGTCGGCCGGGCCGTCGGCCGGATCGAGGCGGGTGCGGCCGCCGTCGGGCGACGTGTACAGGTAGGAGTACCGGTCCGGGTAGAGGCACAGCCCCGCCGACGCGCCCACCTCGATCAGCGCGATCGGCCCCTCGATCGCCGCGAGGGCCGGCAGGAGGGTGGCGCAGCGCCGCGGCTCGTTGGTCTGGGTGGTGTGGGTGCGCATCACCTGCTCGACGTCGCGCCAGGCGGCGTGCAGCCAGGGCCGCACCTCGGCCCAGCCGCGGGCGGGCGCCCCGGCCAGCCGCGCCGCAGCGAACAGCAGGTTGGGCTGCCGCCTGGGCTCGGGCAGCGTGTCGAGCAGGGCGCACAGCTCCGGGTCGACGGCGACCCCGCGCGCCCAGTCCTGGTACGTGGGCGAGCCGCCGTTGAGCGCCTGGCTCCCGGCGAACTGGGCGTAGACGGCGGCGGTATCCATTCGGGTCACGCTACCGACCAGACCGCGGGTGCGAAACAGGTGTTTCGTGGGGGTGACCTGCTGGGAATGTGGTTGAAACGCCGCGGTGCGAGCATCGAAGGGTGATCAGCCATATCGAGAAGTCCGGCACGTCCCTGGCCTCCGTCGGCCCGGACGACGAGACCTGGCTCGCCCGCGCCGTCGAGGTCGCCACCCAGAACGTGGCCGACGGCGGTGGCCCGTTCGGGGCCGTCGTCGTGCGCGACGGCGTCGAGGTGGCGGCGGCCGGGAACCGGGTGACCCGCGACCTCGACCCCACTGCACATGCCGAGGTGGTGGCGATCCGGGCCGCGTGCCAGGCCCTCAAGACGTTCTCGCTGGCCGGGGCGACGCTGTACGCGTCGTGCGAGCCCTGCCCGCTGTGCCTGTCCGCGGCGCTGTGGGCCCGTGCGGACCGCGTCGTCTTCGCCGCGGACCGGCACGACGCCGAGCGGGCCGGTTTTGACGACCGCGAGTTCTACGAGCTCCTCGCGCGGGACCGGTCGACGTGGCCCAACCCCGTCGTCGAGCACCGGATCACGCGCGCAGGGGAACCCTTCGAGGCCTGGCGGGCACACACCGCGCGCACCCCGTACTGACCGCCCGGATAACGATCCGGTCGCGTGCAGCACGTTTTACGGCGGCGTGCTGGCGGTCACCGTGTTCGACGGTTCGTCGATGCCGACGCCGCCCGGCGTCCTGCGGCAGTACGGCGCCGACGGTTGGGCCTTCTACGCGAACAACTTCAGCGGCACCGTGGTGGAGGCGCTGATCGGGTTCGCGTGGGGCAACGGCCTGGCGCTCGTGCTGGCGGCCCTCGTGCTGCTCACGCCGCGGCTGGAGCCGGTGATCTCGCAGATCGCTGTCATCAGCTACTGCGTGCCGACCATCGCGGTCCTGCCGATCCTGTACATAGTGCTCGGCCCGCCGGACTCGGGCGAACCCTCGCCGACGGCGGTCGTGCTGGCGGCGCTGTCGGTCTTCTTCACCACGGTCGTCGGGGCGGTGCTCGGGTTCCGGTCCGCGGACCGGGCGGCGCTCGACGTCGTGCGGGTCTACGGCGGAGGCCGCTGGAAGCAGCTCGTCACGGTGCAGCTCGTGTCCGCGCTGCCGGAGATCATCAGCGCGTGCAAGATCGCGGCGCCCGCCGCGTTCCTCGGCGCGATCCTCGGGGAGTACATCGGCGGCGTCGACCGCGGCGTCGGACCCGCGCTCATCGCCGCGGGCCAGGGCCTCATGGTGGAACGCGCCTGGGGAATCATGTTCGCCTGCGCGCTCGTCGCGGGCGTTGGGTATGCGGTGTTCGGCGTGCTGGGCCGGGTAGCGGTGCCGTGGTCGACCGGAGGGGGACGAGGATGAGCAAGGGAAGCACCGGGCGCGACCTCGCGACCGGCGTCGGCAGGGCGCTCGGGACGGCGCTGCTCATGCTCGCGATCCTCACCGTGGTGTGGGTCGTGTCGGTGGCGCTGGTGGACAACACCTTCGTCGCCAAGGGCCCCGCCGAGGTCTACGAGTTCCTCTTCGCCGACGACGACGCCGCCAAGACCCGCGCGGAGATCGCCACGGCGCTCGGCGTGACGCTGGGCGACGCCGCCATCGGGTTCGTGGCGGGCATGCTCGCGGCGACCGTCATGGCGGCTCTGATCGTGCTGTTCCGGCCGGTCGAGACCGCCGTCATGCCGGTGGCGCTGATCCTGCGCGCGGTGCCCCTCATCGCGCTGACGCCGATCATCCGGCTGCTCTTCTCCGACGAGCTGGTCCGCGTGGCGGTGGTGTCCGGGATCGTCGTGCTGTTCCCCGCCCTGGTGAACATCGTCCAGGGGCTGCGCTCGGTGTCCACGCAGATGTCCGACGTCGTGCACGTGTACGGCGGCGGACCGTTCGCCCTGCTGGTCAAGGTCGCGTTCCCGTCGGCGCTGCCCGCGCTGTTCGCGTCGATCCGGATCTCGGTGCCGGGCGCGATCACCGGCGCGCTGCTTGCCGAGTGGCTGATCACCGGCCGGGGGATCGGCAGCATGGTGGTCAACGCCGTGGGACGGTCCGAGAACAACCTGGTCTGGACGGGCATGCTCGTGGTGACGCTGGCCTCCCTGGCGCTCTACCTCCTGGCGCAGATCGCGGAGTCGTTCGTCCTGGCCCGCTACGGCCGGTGACGGGCTCGTGAGAGGAGTCGGGGTCGTGCTGGCCGGCGGGGCCGGGACCCGGTTCGGGATGCCCAAGGCGCTCGCCCGGGCCGGCGACGGCACCCCCTGGCTCGAGCTCGCGTGCCGCGCGCTGCTCGACGGCGGCTGCCAGGACGTCGTAGTGGTGCTCGGGGCGCGGGCCGACGAGGCGCGGGAGCTGGTGCCCGCCACGGCCACGGCAGTGGTCGCCGTCGACTGGGCGTCCGGGATAGCGGCGTCGCTCCGGGCGGGCCTCGCCGCGGTCGCGAGCGCGCCGGCCGGCGGGGCGAGCGGGGCCGACGTCGCCGTCGTCTCCCTCGTCGACCTGCCCGGCCTGCGGGCCGACGCCGTCCGCCGGGTGCTCGCCGCCGTGTCCGGGGAGCCGGACGCCGCACGCCACGCGCTGGCCCGCGCCGTCTACGGCGGCGAGCCCGGCCACCCCGTGCTGGTCGGCCGCGCGCACTGGCGGCCGCTGGCCGACGCGGTGCGGGGCGACACGGGCGCCGGTCCGTACCTGCGCGCCCATGCCGCCGTCGCCGTCGACTGCACTGACCTCGGTGGCGGCGACGACGTCGACCGGGCAGGTCCCGCGAGGTTTCCCGACCAGGGGGAGTAGGGCCAGCCCGAGCACGCACTCGGGGTGATCCCTGACCTTTCCCCAGTTCTGCCCGAATCCTGTCGCCGTGGCCGGTCCGGCTACGTAGTCTCTGGAGCGTGCCGGAACACCGGACGCGAGGCCCGAGCCGGAGGTGGTCCGATGAACGCAGCGGCCTGGGCAGTCCTTCTGGCCGTCCTGGTGACGGGGTGGGTGCTGCTCGACGGAGCCGTCCAGGGCGCCGGCGCGACCCTGCTGCAGGAGCGCCACGACGGCGGGAACCGGCGGCGCGAACCGGCGGAGCGGCGCGTGGTGCTGGGCGCCGTCGGGCCGCTGCTCGTGCCCGGCGAGGTGTGGCTCGTGGCCGCGCTCGGGGTGCTGATCGGCGTGTTCCCGCACGCCACGGCAGACCTGCTGGACGCAGGGTCTCCGGTGGCGATCACGCTGATCGGCTCGTGGGTGCTGCGCGACGCCGGGATCTGGCTGCGCAGCCGACGGCCCGGCAAGATCTGGCGGGACGTGTGGGACGTCGTGCTCGTGGTCGCGAGCATCGCGCTCGCCGGGAGCTGGGGCGCGCTGCTGGGCGTGGCGTGGGGGAACGGCCTCGCGGCCCTGGCCCTCGGCATCGTGGCGGTGGTGGTGACGCGCCTGCACGGCGACGCCGTCGTCGCGTGGCGCCTGCGCCGCACGGGACCGCTGCCGGTGATCGTCACCTCGGTGATGATCACGGCGCCAGTCGTCGGGACCGCCGTCGCCGCGTGGCCGCGGCTCGTCGAGGGCGGGATCGCCCCGGAGGCCATGGCGTCGCTCGGATTCGTGGCGATGGCGGTGCTGCCGGTGATCCTCGCGCTCCAGGTCCTCGCGTGGTGGCTCATCGCCCGCCCGCTGGGCAGGCGGGACACTCTGTTCTTCTGACCGGTTGTTCTGAGCTGTTCTTCTGAGCTGTTCTTCTGATGGCTGCCGGACCTTTGCTACAGGTCAGGGCGAGATGCCGGTAAAGTCCTGCTCACCATGACCATGAAGAACCGCATAGTCTGCGCGCTGCTCGGCGCGCTGGCTTTCGCCACCGCGACCCTGCTCCTACCGTGGCTCCCGGACGCGCTGGTGGCGCTGCTCGGGTCGGGTGGTGTCCTGCTGTTCCTCGCCGCGCTCGTGCTGCCGACGAACACACGCCAGCCGCCGGTGCACAGCCTGACGGTCCTCGACAAGGGCTACCTGACGCCCGCCGAGATCCACCAGATCCTCGGGATCTGGCTCCCGACCGGAAGCTCCTCCCTGGATGCCAGGGACGCGCAGTGGACGGTCGCCCGGCACGTCGCCAAGTGGCGCGCGGACCACGTGGTCAACGTGATGGACTTCCACGGCGTCCTCGCCGAACGCCGCGTCGAGCTGCTCTCGGTGGTGCAGTGGATAGGCGTGCACCTGCTGCCCGCGTTCCTCGGCCTGATGTTCCTGATCCCCACGCTCGCCCTCACGGGGTTCGAGAAGATCAGCAACAACTTCCTGCAGACGGTCCTGCTCTTCGCGATCTGGGGGACGGTCGCGCTCATCGTCCGCGGCGTGCTCGAGAAGCACGTGATCCACCGGTTCGTGTGGGAGCCGGAGCTGACGACGGACGGCACGCGGTTCGTGGAGCGCTGACGCGGAGCGCAGCGCGACCAGAAGATGGAGAGCGCTGACGCGTCCCGAGTGTCAGACGCACCTGGGATGATGTTCTCGTGCCCCTGTACCGAGACGACGCGATTGTCCTGCGCACCCACAAGCTGGGTGAGGCGGACCGCATCGTCACGTTCCTGACGCGCGAGCACGGCAAGGTGCGCGGAGTGGGCAAGGGCGTGCGGCGGACGTCATCCAAGTTCGGTGCGCGGCTGGAGCCGTTCATGGCCGTCGACGTGCAGTTCCACACCGGTCGCAGCCCGCGTCCCGGTATGGGGCTCGACACCGTGACGCAGGTCGAGACCATCGGTGCGTACGCCCGGGCCATCAGCCAGGACTACGGCCTGTACACGACAGGCACCGTGATGCTCGAGGCCGCCGACCGGCTGGTCGCGCAGGAGCACGAGCCGTCCGTGCAGCAGTACTGGCTGCTCGCCGGCGGGCTGCGAGCCCTGTCGGAGCGGCACCACGACGCCGGCCTGGTGCTCGACTCGTACCTGCTGCGCGCGCTCGCGGTCGCGGGCTGGGCGCCGTCGTTCGAGGACTGTGCGCGCTGCGGCGAGCCAGGGCCGCACCACTCGTTCAACGTGGCGCAGGGCGGCGCCGTCTGCCCGCGCTGCCGGCCGCCGGGTTCCACCGCGCCGGCGCCCGAGACCTTCGCCCTGTTGTCCTCGCTGCTCGCGGGCGACTGGGAGACCGCCGACGCGTCCGACGCGCGGCACCGCAAGGAGGCGAGCGGCCTCGTCGCCGCCTATGGCCAGTACTACCTGGAGAGAACGTTGCGATCGTTGAAGATGGTGGAGCGCTGATGGCCCGGACCGCGAGCCGCGAGCTGGTGGCGCCCTTCCCGCACCCGTCCGGCGCGCAGGCCCCGCGAATCCCGAAGGAGTTCGTGCCGCGCCACGTCGCCATCGTCATGGACGGCAACGGGCGCTGGGCGAACGCCCGTGGCCTGCCCCGCATCGAGGGGCACCGGGCGGGTGAGCACTCACTGCTCGACGTCGTCGCCGGGGCCGTCGACGTCGGCGTCGAGTACGTCTCGGCGTACGCGTTCAGCACCGAGAACTGGAAGCGCTCGCCCGAGGAGGTGAGCTTCCTGATGAACTTCACGCAGGACGTGATGCGGCGCCAGTGCGACGTCATGGCGTCGTGGGGCGTGCGGATCCGCTGGGCCGGACGCCGTCCGAAGCTGTGGAAGTCGGTGATCAACGTGCTGCAGGAGGCCGAGGAGCGCACCAAGGACAACGACCTCTGCACCCTGACGATGTGCGTCAACTACGGCGGCCGGGCCGAGCTTGCCGACGCCGCCGCGGCCATGGCGCGCGATGCCGCCGCCGGCCGGCTCAACCCGAACCGGGTCAACGAGAAGACTGTGCAGAAGTACCTCTACCTGGCCGACCTGCCCGACGTGGACCTGTTCCTGCGCTCGTCCGGCGAGCAGCGCACGTCCAACTTCATGCTGTGGCAGGCCGCGTACGCCGAGATGGTGTTCCTCGACGAGCCGTGGCCCGACGTCGACCGCCGGCACCTCTGGCGCGCCGTCGAGGAGTACGCGAGCCGCGACCGCCGCTACGGCGGTGCGCTCGACACCCCCACGCCGAAGTCGAGGTAGACACGGGCAGCAAGCGAGCGCATCATCCACCGTCCGGCTGTGGATGATGCGCTCGCCTGTTTTCCGCTGCGATGCGACTTAGATCTGCGCGATGACGAACTGGCCGCGCTTTCCCTGCACGTCGTCGATCGACAGCGAGGTGCCAGCCGACTCGAGGTGTACCTCGACCCTTGTCGGGACACCGTCGCACGGAGCCTTGTACGGGGAGTCGGTTCCTTCATAGATGATGCTCAGCTGATCTCCGCCTTCGCATCTGACGTAGATCACGAACGAACTCGACCGCACCTGAGGGATGTCGATCGGCGAACCGTCGATGTCGCCGGCCAGGATCAGTTCCTCGCCGTCCCGTAGGTCTTCGGACAAAGGTGCGAGCTCGCTCGAGGCGGAGGGCGCTGTAGAACGGTCCGGTTGAGGACCGGACTCAGGCCCCCGGGACGTGCAGCCTGCGGTGATCGCGATGGCCAACGCGCCTGCCGCGATCGTGCCGCACGCGCGCCTGCTCACTCGTAGAACCGCCAGGCGTTGCGCTCGGGTGCGGTCGAGGTCCAGTCGACACGTACTCGGCCGCCGCCCGGTCCGAGATTGGTCGTCACGCTGTAGCCGCTCATCTTCTCTACCCACGTACCGCGGTCACAGTAGACCCTGGATCTGGCCGGCACAGTGAACGTGCCTGACGTCTCCAGACCGGACGTGAGGCTCGTCTCCAGCGCGTATCCAGCGGTGACGTCCATCTCGGCGAAGATCCCGGCCTTCACGGCGGTGCTGATGCTCGCGTTCACGGTGTGCTTCGTTGTCTTGCTCGTTGTTGCCTTGCAGGTTCCGCTTATCGAGCGCGAGGTGTCGTTGAGGATCGCGTCACGGTACGCGACGGTGAAGGACGACCGATGGGTCGACGTCACCTCCGAGCAGGTCCGCAAGCTCCCGCCACCCCCGTGGGACAGGCACGTCGCGGCTGAGGCTGTGGGTGCTACGGCGACGATCGCGCTACCGGACAGGACGAACGCTGCCATGACCGCGACGATCCGACGCATTGTGGGCTTGTGCATGGGGCTCCGTTAACCATAGATAGATCTTCATGCCAGGCGGCGGGTGAAATCTATTCCCTGCCTTGCGTGTGCACAACGAAATACACATGCGCACGATGAATTGCCGAGGCGGGGAGGCTAGCCCAGGACGTTGGCGAGCTCGTCGACCAGCGCGGGCACGCCGTCCGCGTAGTCGTACGAGAGCGCGGTCGGGGGGCCGACCGACGAGACGGGGATCGTGCCGGCGAGCTGGGCGAGCCTGCCTGCCTTGATGGCCGGGATCGCCTGCAGCTCGGGCTTGTCCGGAACCTCCGCCGCGAGCTCTTCGGTCTGGGAGTAGTTGACGACGACGTCCGACTCGAGCTTGTCCAGCTCCTCGTAGGACAGGGTGTACGTGAACTCCTTGCCATTGGTGGTGTCGAGCTCGTCGACAGCCGGCGCGGTGGTGAAACCGAGGCGCTCCAGGAAGCCGGCGCGAGCGTCGGACGAGTTGTAGACGTACACCGCGTCGAGGTCCGGTGCGTCCCAGATCGCGGCGATCGTCTTGCCCTCGAACTCGGGGTGTTCCTCCGCGAGACCGGCGAGGTACTCGTCGATGCCTGCGAGCACGTCTTCACCCGCGGCGCTGCGGCCGAGCGCATTCGCAGTCAGCGTGATCGTGTCGTCCCACGACGTCTGCCACGGTCCCTCCGGGTAGGCGACGACCGGGGCGATCTCGCTGAGCAGGTCGTACTGCTCCTGCGTCATGCCCGAATAGGGAGCGACGATGAGGTCGGGCTCGGCGGCCGCGAACTCCTCGTAGGGCACGGACGCGCCGGCCTCGGCGTCGGTCAGCACCGTGGGCTTGTCGATGCCCGCCTCGTCGTAGGCCTCCTCGACCCACGGCAGGAGGTTGCCCTCGCCGACGGTCCAGGTCTGCTCGGCGACTGCGACCGGGTAGACGCCAGCGGCGATCGCGGCCTCGGTCGAACCCCAGCCCCACGTGGCGACACGCTCGGGTGCCGCGTCGATGGTGGTCTCGCCGAGGGCGTGCTCGATGGTCAGGGGGAACTCGTCGGTCGCGCCGGAAGCATCGGCCGACGGCGTCGCGCCGTCCGCGGCCGGGGCTTCGGACGAGCAGCCCGACAGGGCGAGGGCGGACGCGGCGACAATGCCGACGGCCGCCGCGAGGGAACGGCGAGGGCGCACGGTTACTCCTGGGGGTTCAGGCGAACGACCGGCGGATGCCGGTCGAGATGAGGTAACCCTAACCACATTAGGTAACGACGATGTTGCGAAATTGGGGAGCCCTGAGTGAGGTGCGTTACGCGCCGGAGTGGAAGCGGCCCACCGGGACGACGAGCGGCGAGCCCGCCACCGGGTCGAGCACGACCTGGGCGCGCAGCCCGAACGCCTCGCTCACGACCTCCTGGGTCAGCACGTCCGACGGCGCGCCCTCGGCGACGATCCGCCCTGCCGACATCACGACCAGGTGGTCGGCGTAGCGCGCGGCGAGGTTGAGCTCGTGCAGCACCATCGCGACGGTGGTGCCGCGGTCCCGGTTCAGCTCCGTGAGCAGGTCCAGCAGGTCGAGCTGGTGGCGCACGTCGAGGAACGTCGTCGGCTCGTCGAGCAGCACGATGTCGGTCTGCTGGGCCAGGACCATCGCGATCCACACGCGCTGACGCTGGCCGCCCGACAGCTCGGCGACGGGCCGGTCCGCGAGCTCCGCGACGCCGGTGGACTCCAGCGCGGTGGTGACCACTGCGTCGTCGTCGGACGAGTGCCTCCCGAACCAGCCCTGGTGCGGGTAGCGGCCGCGGCTGACGAGCTCGGCGACGCGGACGCCGTCGGGCGCGATGGACGACTGCGGCAGCATGCCGATCTTGCGGGCCAGCTCCTTGCGGGGCATCGCCGTGATGTCGGTGCCGTCGAGCGTGATCCGGCCGCCGTCGAGCGGGTGCAGCCGCGCGAGGCCGCGCAGCAGCGTGGACTTGCCGCAGGCGTTCGGCCCGACGACGGCGGTGATCTTGCCGTCGGGCAGTGTCAGGTCGAGGTCCTCGATGACACGCAGGCCCTCGTAGCCCAGGCTGACGCCTTCGGCGCGCAGGTTGGTCATCGGCTCCTCTTCTCGTTCGTGGCGAGCAGCCACAGCAGGTAGGGGGCGCCCACGAGCCCCGTGACGATGCCAACGGGGGCGGCCACGCCGAGCAGCGCGTGCTGCCCGACGACGTCCGCCACCAGGGTCAGTGCCGCTCCGGTGGCGGTGGACGCGACGAGCGCGGCGCCGCCGTCGTTCACCAGGCGGCGGGCAATGGCGGGGGCGACCAGGGCGACGAAGGCGATCGGGCCGGCCGCGCTGGTCGCGAGCGCGACGAGCGCCACAGCGAGCAGCAGCGTGCCGATCCGGGCGGCGTCCACGTGCACGCCGAGGGCGCGCGCGTTGTCGTCCCCGAGCGAGAGCGGCCCCTGCGTCCGGGCGACCAGCGCGACGACGACGGCGAGCACGACCGTGCCGGAGGCGACGAGCGCGAGCTGTTCGCCGCGGATGTCGGACACGGAGCCGACGGTCCAGATGAGCACACCCGCTGCCTCGTTCTCCTCCGCGCGGGCCATCGCCCAGGCGACCAGGGACGAGCACAGGTACGCGAACCCGACGCCGACCAGCACGAACCGGATCGAGTGCAGACCCTTGCGCCAGGCCAGCAGCCAGATCGCGAGGGCGACGAGGCCGGCGCCCGCGAAGGCCAGGCCGGACAGCGCCACCCCGCTCATGCCCAGCGCCAGCAGGCCGGTCACTGCCCCGAGGCTCGCCCCGCTGGAGATCCCGAGGATGTCGGGCGAGGCCAGCGGGTTGCGCAGGGTCGACTGGAACAGGGCGCCCGCCAGCCCGAAGGCGGCGCCGACCACGACTGCGGCCTCGATGCGGGGCAGGCGCAGCTTCTGGATGATGAAGACGTCGCCCTTGTCGCCAAGCCCGAGGGCCCCGGCGATCGCCTGGCCCGGGGTCAGCCCGGCGGCGCCGATCAGCAGGGCTCCGGTCCCGGCGACGAGCACCAGGAGGGCCATCCCGGAGACGACGAGGACCTGACGGCGGCGCCGGACGGCCCGCAGGCCGGCGACGACGGTGTCGACGGTGTTGCTGGTGTCGGCGGTCATCAGGCTCCCACCACGTTCCTGCTCCGGGCGACGGCGATCAGCACCGGCGCACCAAGGAGCGCGGCGACGACGCCGGCCTCGAGCTCCGACCGGGGCAGGATCAGCCGTCCGAGGACGTCGGCGGCCAGCAGCATCACGGGGCCCAGGAGCGCACCGATCCCCATGACCCAGCGGTAGTCGGTGCCGACGAGGCGGCGCGCTGCGTGCGGTACCACGAGGCCGACCAGCGCGATCGGACCGGCGAGCGACGTCGCCGTACCGGCGAGCAGCACGATGGCGATCGCGGAGAGGGTGCGCGTGGTGCCCACCCGCTGGCCGAGCGCCGTCGCGACGTCGTCGCCGAGGGCCAGCATGTTGAGCCGGTGCGAGAGCACGGCGGCGAGGATCACGCCGACCAGGATGAACGGCCACAGCCAGGCGACGGTGTCCAGGCCGCGGCCGGTCAGGGAGCCGACCGACCAGAACCGGTACAGGTTGAACGCCTGCTGGTCCTGCAGGAGGACGAGCGTGATGAGCGGCGTGATGAGCGCCGTCACGGCGGCGCCGACCAGCACGAGCCGCACGGGCTGGCCGCGCCCCACCGAGAACACGATCGCCGCAGCGGCGGCTGCGCCGAGGAACGCGAACCAGACGTAGCCGATCGGCGAGGTGATGCCGAAGATCCAGACCGCACAGACCACGGCGAGCGACGCGCCCGAGTTCAGGCCCAGCAGGCCGGGATCGGCGATCGGGTTCCGCGTGACCCCCTGGATCAGGGTGCCCGCGGTGCCGAGCGCGATCCCGGCCGCGAGGCCGACGATGGTGCGGGGTAGCCGCTGGTCCAGGACCACGTCGTGGTCCACGAACCCGGCGACCGGTGCGGTGAGGGCGCGCCAGACCTCCGCCGGGTTGATGTCGCGGACGCCGAGCGCGAGGCTCGCGAGGACGACGAGAAGCAGGGCGACGAGCGCCGTCGCCAGCGCGAGCGTCCTGCGGCGGGCACGGTGGGCTACGGCTTCCGCACCCTCACGGCGTCCCGCGGGCGCAGCCGCAGGTGAGGTAAGCATTGCCTAAGTGTTCCATAAGCCGCGGAATGGTCAGGACGCTCACCGGCGGGGGTGGTCAGGAGTAGGAGTCGCAGCCCCAGCCGTCGTTGTCGGCGTCGAGGCGGTGGTAGTCGTTGTTGCCCACCCAGACGGTCCGGCCGATCTGCGAGCAGTCGACGTCGGGGTTGGTCGGCGAGACGGGGCACTCCCAGCGACCGCCGCCGTAGGTGCAGACCTCGTCGCCCGCGGTCGCTGCCTGCAGGGAGGACGTGCGGGCCCAGGAGATGATCCAGGTCCCGGTACGCGTCGGCTTCCACGTGGTGCGGTACTCGCCGTTCGAGTTGGTGCGGACGTTCTTGACCGCGCGGCTGCCGTCGGGGCCCGCCGGGTCGAACCGGACCGTCAGCGTCTTGCCGGCCGGCGCGCGGTGCCACGTGCCCGACCGCTTGTAGCTCATGGTGCCCTCGATCGTGAGCGTGCTGCCCGCCTTGATCGGCTCGGGTGCCGCGTTGATCTTCACGATGGTCGGATCGGGGGTCGCCGCGTGAGCTGGCGCGGACGCCGTGAGGGCGAGCGCGAGAACGCTCACGAGGGCAACGATGGTTCGGCGGATCATGGGGGCCAACCTCTTCCGGTACTTGTGTGGTGCCGGGATTGCGGCACGCTACGACTACCAGAGCCTCCGGCCTGCACATTCTGATCAGGTTTGACCTGTTCTCACCCGGGTGAGAGCGCCGGCCAAGGTGCCGAATCGGCGGGCGTGAAAACCCTGGTGAGTTCACCCTCGGATTCGTAGCGGGGACGAGTGCGGGCTCCGTAGCATCCGTCGAGCAAGGGCAGCGTCGGGTCCGGAACTGGCCGGTCACAGATGATCGGAGCAGTGGCACGGGTGCGAACCGAGGTGGTCGGCGCGGTGGGAGCCATGTTGATGCTGGTCGGCTGCGCTGCGGGCGGGGTGAGTGAGCACCGGGACGACGGTCCGGGCGGCGACTCTCATCCATTGTCGATATACGGAGGGGGCGGCGGAATGTCCGTGCTGCCTCCCGAGGGTCGCCATCCCGGCGAGCCCTGGTCTGCGACATTCGGAAGCTTCATACCGTGCCTCGACGACGACCGTCCGATGACCATCAGTGGTTTCGACTGGACCAGCCCTGCGGGCCTCGAGCCGCGAAGCGTTGTGGCGTACCTGCGCACCTTCGATCGGTCTGAGACCGACCCGTACTTGTCGATGCTGGGCACTCCGGCTGACCCGCTCGACAAGTACTTCGAGGAATCTCCGGGGACAATCACCGAGGGCATTCAAGGCCATGGGGTGACTGTTCAGTGTGCGGATGCATTCAATGGGCGCGTCGAAGAGATCATGCTGGCCGTAGAGGTCGACGATGCAGGCGCCCTCTTGGAAGATGTCTCATTCGACTACGAGTCCGAGTCCGGCCGGAAGTATCGCGTCGTGACGGACTGGAAGCTCTACGTCTGTGGGGACAAGGTTCCGGAGGCAGGTGTCAGTTGTGGAGCCGGCGGTCCGCCAGAATAAATGAGTCGTCCGCGGCTGCTCCTAAGGCTGGGTCTCGTACCCGGCCCGTAGAAACGGCCACGGACGGCTCATGTCGACAGCTGCGTTACCCCTCAGGCCCCGACGAGGTGACCGGCCAGGTAACCGACTACCTTGTCCAGCGCCACGCGCTCCTGCTCCATGGAGTCACGGTGCCGGATCGTCACTGCCTGGTCGTCGAGCGTGTCGAAGTCGACAGTGATGCAGAACGGCGTACCGATCTCGTCCTGGCGGCGGTAGCGCTTGCCGATGGCCTGCGTCACGTCGTAGTCGACGTTCCAGAACTTCCGCAGCTCGGCGGCCAGGGCCTCCGACGTCGGGAGCAGGTCCGCCGTCTTGGACAGCGGCAGCACCGCTGCCTTGACGGGCGCCAGGCGCGGGTCAAGACGCAGCACGGTGCGCTTGTCGACGCCGCCCTTGGTGTTGGGCGCCTCGTCCTCCGCGTACGCCTCGACGAGGAAGGCCATGAGGGACCGGGTGAGGCCCGCGGCCGGCTCGATGACGTACGGGTAGTACTTCTCGTTCGTCACCGGGTCGCGGTACGCGAGGTCCTTGCCGGAGCTCTCCGTGTGGGTCTTCAGGTCGAAGTCCGTACGGTTCGCGATGCCCTCGAGCTCACCCCACTCGCTGCCCTGGAAGCCGAAGCGGTACTCGATGTCCACCGTGCGGGTCGAGTAGTGCGACAGCTTGTCCTTGGGGTGCTCGAAGTGGCGCAGGTTGTCGGCCGAGATGCCCAGGTCGGTGTACCAGCTGGTGCGCTGGTCGATCCAGTACTGGTGCCACTCCTCGTCCTCGCCCGGCTTGACGAAGAACTCCATCTCCATCTGCTCGAACTCGCGCGTGCGGAAGATGAAGTTGCCCGGCGTGATCTCGTTGCGGAACGACTTGCCGATCTGGCCGATGCCGAACGGCGGCTTCTTGCGCGCCGCCGCTGCGACGTTGGCGAAGTTCACGAAGATGCCCTGCGCGGTCTCGGGGCGCAGGTAGTGCAGGCCGGACTCGTCCTCGACCGGGCCGAGGTGCGTCTTCAGCATCATGTTGAAGTCGCGCGGTTCGGTCCACTGGCCGCGGGTACCGCAGTTCACGCACACCAGGTCCGTCAGCGGCACGGAGTCCGGGTCGTCGATGCCCTTCTTCTCCGCGTGCGCCTCCTGCATCTGGTCCACGCGGTAGCGCTTGTGGCACGAGAGGCACTCGGTGAGCGGGTCGGTGAACACGCCGACGTGGCCGGAGGCGACCCACACCTGGCGGGGCAGGATGACCGACGAGTCGAGGCCGACGATGTCGTCACGGCTCGTGACGGTCGAACGCCACCACTGACGCTTGATGTTCTCCTTGAGCTCCACACCGAGGGGGCCGTAGTCCCACGCAGAGCGCGTTCCACCGTAGATCTCACCCGACGGGAAGACGAAACCTCGTCGCTTCGCGAGCGAGACGACGGCGTCGAGCTTGGCGGTCTGCGCAGAGCGCACTGACTTGTCGGACACGAGGGTCTCTCCAGGGGAACAGGCGGTAAACAATGTCCGCCCAGCCTACCGTCCGGGCAGGTTGAGGCCTGCGCGAATAAGCCAGTGACCGACCTCTCGGTGTCGATCTTTGACAACGGTTCTCAACAGGCGTGAGAATCGTTCTCATGATAAAGACTCGCGCCACCAGCGCTGCTCTCGCCGGCCTCGCTCTCGTCGCCACGGCGACCCTCGCAGGCTGTTCGACGCAGAACGCGGTCGGCTCCTCCGGCGAGTCCGACGGCGTCACCGTGCTCGCCTCGTTCTACCCCCTCCAGTACGTGGCGCAGCAGATCGGCGGCGACCTGGTCACTGTCGACAACCTCACGCCCCCGGCCGCCGAGCCGCACGACCTCGAGCTCTCCCCGGCGCAGGTCCGCGAGATCGGCACCGCCGACCTGGTGGTCTACCTGTCCGGCTTCCAGAACGCCGTCGACGAGGGCGTCGAGGCGCGCGCGCCCAAGCATGTGGTCGACGCGGCCGACGCCGCAGGCCTCGTCGAGCACGCCGAGGAGACCGAGGAGGAGCACGCGGGCGAGACCGAGGAGGAGCACGCGGAGCACGACCACGGCGCCACCGACCCGCACTTCTGGCTGGACCCGAGCCGGCTCGCCGCCGTCGGGAAGGTAGTCGCCGACGAGCTGGCCGCAGTGGACCCGGAGCACGCCGACGAGTACGCCGCGGGAGCCCAGCGCCTCGGCCAGCAGCTCGACGAGCTGGACCAGGAGTTCGCGGACGGCCTCGCCGCCTGCCAGGGCGCCACGCTCGTGACGAGCCACGCCGCGTTCGGCTACCTCGCCGACCGGTACGCGCTGGAGCAGGTGGGTATCTCCGAGCTCGACCCCGAGGTGGAGCCGTCCCCGGCCCGCCTGCGCGAGATCGGCGACATCGTCGAGGAGCGCGGCATCAAGACCCTGTACTCCGAGACGCTCGTGAGCCCCAAGGTCACCGAGACCCTCGCCGCCGACCTGGGTGTGAACACCGCCGTGCTGGACCCGCTGGAGGGCCTGTCCGAGGACGCCACGGCCGCGGGCGACGACTACGTCTCGGTCATGCAGGCCAACCTCGCCGCACTGGAGGAGGGCCTGGTCTGCGAATGACGGACACTAGGCAGGTGACCGAGACGAGCGAACCCGTCATCGAGGCCCGTGGCCTGCACTTCCGTGCGGGCGCGAGCCACATCCTGCGCGGCATCGACCTGACGGTGGATCGCGGCGAGGTCGTCGCGCTGCTGGGCGCGAACGGCTCCGGCAAGTCGACCCTCGTGCGTGCGCTCGTCGGCATCAACTCGCCGTCCGATGGCACCGTCCGTCTGCTCGGCAAGCCCCTCGGGGCCGGCCGGCGCGGGGCCGCCGTCGACTGGAGCCGCATCGGCTACGTGCCACAGCGCGCGACGGCCGGCGGCGGCATCCCGTCGACCGCGCAGGAGGTCGTCGCGTCCGGCCTGCTGCACGGCCGCCGGCTGTGGCCGCCGCGCGGCTGGCGCGACCAGGTCGACACGGCCCTCGAACAGGTTGGCCTCGCCGACCGGGTGCGCGACCCCGTGCACCTCCTGTCGGGCGGCCAGCAGCAGCGCATCCTCATCGCGCGCGCCCTGGTCCGGGAACCCGACGTTCTTGTACTGGACGAGCCCGTCGCGGGTGTGGACGTCGCCAGCCAGGAGGCGTTCGCCGCCACCATGAAGCGGCTGGTCGACGGCGGCCTCACCGTGCTCGTCGTCCTGCACGAGCTCGGTGAGCTCGAGCCGCTCGTCACCCGCGCCGTCGTGCTGCGGCACGGCAAGGTGGTGCACGACGGCGCCCCGCCGCGCGCCCGGCACGACCACGACCGCGTCGGACACCGGCACCAGCACCCGCACGCCGACGACAACGACAGCCGGACGGCTCGGGACACCGAAGCCAGGGCACTCGACCTGGAGGTGCGCCCGTGATCATGCTCATGCTGACCGACCCGTTCATGCAGCGGGCCCTCATCGCCGCGCTCCTCGTCGGCATCACCGCCCCCGTCGTCGGCACCTACCTGGTGCAGCGCAAGCTGTCCCTGCTCGGCGACGGGATCGGCCACGTCGCCCTGACGGGCGTCGCCCTCGGCTGGCTCGTCGGCGCGGGCATGGGGCTGACGCCGAACGACGCCCTCGCCATCCCCGGCGCCGTGATCGCCGCGGTGATCGGCGCAGTCCTCATCGAGGTGGTCCGGCGCCGCGGCCGCACCTCCGGCGACCTCGCGCTCGCCATCATGTTCTACGGCGGCATCGCAGGCGGCGTCTTCCTCATCGGGGTCGCCGGCGGCTCCTCCGGGAACCTCATGCAGTACCTGTTCGGCTCGATCTCCACGGTGACCGACGGCGACCTCTGGCTCACCGTCGTGCTCTCCCTCGTGGTGCTGGCCGTCGGGGTGGGCCTGCGGCACGCGCTGTTCTCGGTCAGCCACGACGAGGAGTTCGCCGTCGCGTCCGGCCTGCCCGTCTGGGCGCTGAACATCATCGTCGCCGTCGTCTCCGCCCTCACGGTGACGGTCGCCATGCGCGTCGTCGGCCTGCTCCTCGTCAGCGCGCTCATGATCGTGCCCGTCGCCGTGGCGCAGCAGGTCACGCACGCCTTCGGGCGCACCATGCTCACCGCGTGCGTCGTCGGCGTCGTGGTCTGCGTGTCCGGCCTGACCATCACCTACTGGTACAACGTCTCGCCGGGCGCGACTATCGTGGTCCTTGCCATCGCGGTCTACGCGGTGGTCTCACTGGTGGCACCGTTCCTGACCCGGCGGCGTCCCGCGCACGACCCGCATCCAGACCTGCCCGACGACGTCGACCTGCCTGCTGCCGCATCGGAACGTGCGGTGGCCGCCGCGAAGGAGTGCCGCTGATGGCCGCACGTATGACCCGCCAGCGGACAGCCGTCGTCGAGGCGCTCGACGAGATCGCGGACTTCCGCTCGGCGCAGCAGCTGCACGAGACCCTGCGCGCCCGCGGCGAGTCCGTCGGCCTCGCGACCGTGTACCGGGCGCTGCAGGCGCTCGCGGAAGCGAGCGAGGTGGACGTCCTGCGCGCCGAGGACGGCGAGAGCCTCTACCGCCGGTGCGCGCGCCGCGAGCACCACCACCACCTGGTGTGCCGGATGTGCGGCCGGACCGTCGAGATCGACGGGCCCACGGTCGAGGCCTGGGCCTCGAAGGTCGCAGCGGCCCAGGGCTTCGACGACATCGAGCACACGATCGAGCTCTGGGGCACCTGCGCGGACTGCCGCGCGACCGCCGCGAGCTGACCTGTCAGACCCGCCCCGACCTGTCAGACGTACAGGTCACTCGGGTGACCTGTACGTCTGACACGTGGGCATGCGTCTGACAGGTGCGTTCCCGGGTTCGGGCTGCCACAACAGGAAGAGTTCCGGCGGGTGTCCGCATTCGCAGGAGCACATGGCAGGATGCGTGCATGACCTCAGCACGGCACCCCGCGGACCGGCGGGGCAGGCTCCCCGCGCGGGCTGAGGTGGTAGTCGTCGGCGGCGGTGCGATCGGCGCGTCGGTGGCGTTCCACCTCGCCGAGGACGGCGTCGACGTGCTGCTCCTGGAGGCCGAAGAGCTCGCCTCGGGCAGCTCGGGCAAGCCCATCGGGGGAGTGCGGGCGCAGTTCTCCGACCCCGCGAACGTCGACCTCGGCAGCCGCAGCCTCGAGCTGTACGAGGACTTCGTCAACCGTCCGGGCGCGGACATCGGGCTGCAGCAGCCGGGCTACCTGTTCCTCCTGCCGGACGGCGACGACGTCACGCTCTTCGAGGAGTCGGTGGCCATGCAGAACGAGCGCGGCGTGGCGAGCCGCATGCTCAGCCCCGACGCCGTCCGCCGGCTCAACCCGTACGTCGACGTCGACCGGTACCAGGGCGCCGCCTACGCCGCGAGGGACGGGTTCGCCCACCCCAAGGCCGTCGTCGAGGGGTATGCCGCGGGCGCCGAGCGCCACGGCGCGACCGTCCGCACGCACGTGACGGCCATCGACGTCGAGACGAGGGGCGACGACGTCGTAGCGGTCTGGACGAACCAGGGCCGGGTGCGGACCGGCGCCGTCGTGCTGTGCGCGGGCGCGTGGACGCGCGACGTGGCCACCAAGGCGGGGCTCGACCTGCCCGTCGACCCCTACCGGCGGCAGATCGGCTTCACCCCTGCGCTGGAACCGGCGCCGTCGCGGATCCCGTTCACCATCGACTACGGCACCACCTTCTACTTCCACAACGCGGCACCCGACGGCCTGCTGCTCGGGATCGCCGACCCGGCGACGCCCATCGCCTTCGAGCGCACGTACGACCCGGCCTGGCTGCCGCTGCTGCGCGGCGCGCTGGGGGCCTGCGCCCCGGAGCTGGTCGACGTGCCGGTAGCGCGCGGCTGGGCGGGTCTCTACGAGATGACGCCGGACCACAACGCCCTCATCGGCGAGGCCACCGGCGTGCCGGGGCGCGTGCTGTACGCCGCCGGCTTCTCCGGCCACGGGTTCCTGCAGGCACCCGCGGTCGGCGAGGCGGTGCGTGACCTGTACGCGGGCCGCACGCCCCCGATCGACGTGTCCGGGTTCAGCGCCGACCGGTTCGCTGCGGACCCTTCCGGCACGACCACCACCGGCCCGGGGCGACGAGGCCCCGAGGCCAACATCATCTGACGGACCCATCTGACGGACCCATCTGAAGGACAAGGAGACACCGATGTCGGCACCGACGTTCCTCGAGCCCTGGCAGCTCAGGGCCGCGTTCGCGCGCAGCCTCTCGGACATGTACGGCAAGGAAGTTCCGGCCTACACCACGCTGCTCGACGTGTCGCACGAGGTCAACGCCGACTTCGTGGCGAAGCACGGCGCGGACGCCGAGCGGCTCGGCTCCATCGCGCGCGTCACCGCGGAGCGGCACGGCGCGATCCGCGTGGGAACGCCCACCGAGATGTCGCAGGTCGCCCGGATCTTCGGCGCCATGGGCATGCAGCCGGTCGGGTTCTACGACCTGCGCGACGCGTCGTCGAGCTCCGTCCCGGTGATCTCGACGGCGTTCCGCCCGATCGAACGCGCGGAGCTGGCGCGCAACCCGTTCCGGGTCTTCACGTCGATGCTCGTCACGGCGGACCGCCGGTTCTTCACCGCCGACCTCGAGCGGCGCCTGGAGAACTTCCTCGGCGCCCGCACGCTGTTCGGCCCGGAGCTGCTGGCCCTCGCCGACCGGGCAGAGACCGAGGGCGGCCTGCCCGAGGACCAGGCGGCGGAGTTCCTGCGCCTGGCGACCGAGGCGTTCGAGCTGTCCGGTGAGCCCGTGGACCAGGCCTGGTACCGCGAGCTGGAGGCAGTCAGCGCCGTGGCCGCCGACATCGGCGGCATCGCCTCGACGCACATCAACCACCTCACGCCGCGTGTGCTCGACATCGACGACCTGTACGCGCGCATGGAGGCCCGCGGGATCACGATGATCGACGCGATCCAGGGCCCGCCGCGCTGGGAGGGTCCGGACGTCCTCCTGCGCCAGACGTCGTTCCGCGCGCTCGCGGAGCCGCGCACCTTCCGCACGGCCGACGGCGAGATCGTGAGCGACTCACTGCGCGTGCGGTTCGGCGAGGTCGAGGCGCGCGGCATCGCGCTGACCCGCGAGGGCCGTGCCGCGTACGACGCAGCGGTCATCGCGATCGACGAGGCCGCCGCCGCGGCCCGCGCCGAGGACCCCGGCTTCACGGAGGCGCAGCGGCAGGAGATCGCCCGCGCCGTCTGGCAGAAGACCTTCCCGACGACGGAGGCGGAGCTCGCTGCCCAGGGCCTCGGCTGGTTCACCTACGAGTCCTCCTCGTTGGTCGAGCCTGTCGAGACCCGCTTCCGCCGCGAACCCGTCGTCTACGAGGACTTCCTGCCGCGCTCCGCGGCCGGCATCTTCCAGTCCAACCTGACCTCCGACGGTGCCAAGGACGCGAGCCAGGAGGGCATCAACCGCGACGCGGACTGGATGTCCGGCGCGCTCGGCCGCGAGCTCAACGACCCCTTCGACCTGTACGCCGACCAGGTGGCCAGGTCGCTCGCCGCCGCCGCCGAGACCCTCGGCGTCGAACCGGCCACCCTCACCACGCCCAACCGCACAACGGGAGCATCGCGATGACCAGCACCACCACCCACACCCCGCTGACCACCGAGCTGCGGGACGCCGCCCTCGCCGCCCTGGAGCGGCTGGGTGCCACGGCTCCGGAAGCCTCGACCGACGGTGACCTCGCCGTCGTGTCGCCGCTGTCCGGCCAGCCCCTGCTGTCCGTGCGTCGTGACGGCGCCGCAGAGGCCACCGCCGCCGTCGACCGGGCCGCCGAGGCCTTCACCGCGTGGCGCTCCGTCCCCGCCCCCGTGCGCGGCCAGGTGATCAAGCGCCTGGGCGAGCTGCTGACCGAGCACAAGACCGATCTGGCCGAGCTGGTCACCATCGAGGCGGGCAAGGTCACGAGCGAGGCCCTGGGCGAGGTCCAGGAGATGATCGACATCTGCGACTTCGCCGTCGGGCTGTCGCGGCAGGTCGGCGGACGCACCATGCCGTCGGAGCGCCCGGGTCACCGCCTCATGGAGACGTGGCACCCGATGGGCGTCGTCGGCGTGATCAGCGCGTTCAACTTCCCGGTGGCCGTGTGGTCCTGGAACACGGCCGTGGCGCTCGTCTGCGGCGACACCGTGGTGTGGAAGCCGAGCGAGAAGACGCTGCTCTCGGCAGTTGGCGCCTCCGCGCTGCTCGACCGGGCGCTGGCCGAGGCCGGTTTCCCGGCGGGCGTCTCGCAGCTGCTCCTGGGTGACCGCGAGGCCGGCGAGGCCCTCGTCGCCGACCCGCGCGTGGCGCTCGTCTCGGCGACCGGTTCCGAGCGGATGGGCCAGCAGGTCGCCCCCGTCGTCGCCGCGCGTGGCGGCCGGTACCTCCTGGAGCTGGGCGGCAACAACGCGGCGATCGTCGCGCCGTCGGCGGACCTCGACCTCGCCGTACGCGGCGCGGTGTTCTCGGCGGCCGGCACGGCCGGCCAGCGCTGCACCTCGCTACGCCGCCTGATCGTGCACGAGTCGGTGGCGGACGAGGTCGTCGCGCGGCTCGCCAAGGTCTACGGCGGCCTGCCGGTCGGCGACCCGCGTGCCGAGGGCACCCTGGTCGGCCCGCTGGTCGACGCCGGTGCGCGCGACCGCATGTTCGCCGCGATCGACGAGGCGGTGGCCGCGGGCGGCAGGCTCGTGGTGGGCGGCACCGCGGTGACCGTGCCCGGCGCCGAGGACGCGGCGTACGTGCACCCCGCGATCGTGCGGATGACGGCGCAGGCCGACGTCGTCAAGCGCGAGACGTTCGCGCCGATCCTGTACGTGCTCACCTACTCGGAGCTGTCCGAGGCGATCGCCGTCCACAACGACGTGCCCCAGGGCCTGTCGTCGGCGATCTTCACCATGGACGTGCGCGAGGCCGAGACGTTCATGTCGGAGGCCGGCTCGGACTGCGGCATCGTGAACGTCAACATCGGGACCTCTGGCGCGGAGATCGGCGGCGCGTTCGGCGGCGAGAAGTCGACGGGCGGCGGGCGCGAGTCCGGTTCGGACGCGTGGAAGCAGTACATGCGCCGCGCCACGAACACGGTGAACTACTCGACCGAGCTGCCGCTGGCGCAGGGCGTCAACTTCGGCTGAGTCGCCGGCTTGTCCGCGAAGTAGAGCGCCTGTCCGGTCTCCCTGGCGTTACCAGGGAGACCGGACAGGCGCTCTACTTCGCGGACAAGCCAGCGACCGGGTCAGGAAAGACCTGCGGAGACCTTGGCCATGGAGCCGGTCTCGGTGGTCGGCACGTCGGTGCTGGGGGCGTACTTGTTCACCGCACTCACGGAGACTCCCACCCGCTCCGCGACCTCGTCGAGGCTGAGGTTCTGCTCCCACCGGAGCACACGGATCTGGCTGATCTGGTGCGGGGGGAGCGACGGCGCCGAGCTGGTGACCACGGGCGTCGTCCCGGTGACCGTGGGCATCGTCCCGGTGCTGGGGCGCGTCTCCCAGTCCGTTGCCGGCGTCACGGGCGCGTACTTGCGTTCCAGCTGCACGCGCTCGGTCTCGCCGGTCAGGGCGGGCTCGGACCGGATCCGCTCGGACGCCGCGGCCGGCTCGGGGTCGCTGTTGCCGGTCAGGGCAGGCTCGTCGTGCGCGGACCTGTCGTGCTCGCCGCCGTCGGTCACGGCCAGGCCCATCTGGACGCCGGCGGGAAGGACCAGCTCGGGCAGGTTCACGCGGACCGGTGCGCGGTCGGCCGCGGTCCGCTCGAGCTCGCTCTGATCCGGCATCCACTCGCCGGCCAGCGCCGCGGCCTCCTGGACGACGTCGCGGATCGTGCGCTCCGACTCCAGGTGCGGGCGGGTCACCTCCGCGGTGACGCCGGCGGGTACGTGGCGGTGGACCCGGGTCACCGCGGCGTTCACGTCCGCGATGCGTGCGTCACGCTCGTCCTCGGGGGCGATCTGCGCCAGCCGCACCGCGTCGAGCATGTCCAGCACTGCCGTCTCACGGTCGAGCTCGATCTGCGCCAGCCGGTCGAGGTTGCGCGCACTCGACGCCGACTGGAAGAACAGGTGCACCGCGACGGCCGCGAGGACGGGGGCGACGGCACGGGAGACGGCGAAGATGCCCTCACCGAGCAGCCAGCCGTGCCAGGCGGCGAGCGCGCCGGACAGCACGCCGACGACGATCGCGCCGCCGAGCCAGCGCCCGTGCCCGGCCGGCTCACGGCCGCTCTCGAGCGCGCGGTCGGCCCGACGTCGTCCCTCCCAGGCCAGGCCGATCACCAGCGCCTCGTAGGCGATACCAAGCGCGTAGCCGAGCTCGGGCCCCTCATAGGCGGCGATGGTGTGTGACATGCCGATGTAGGCCCAGGCCGAGAGACCGAAGGCCCCAAGGAAGAACCCTGGGTTTCTGCGTATGTCGGCGATGACCGCAGGAACGCGTCGGGGGCGTTTCTCCGATGCCATGATGGGTGTATCCCTTTCCGTCGGTACGGGTCGGTGAGGCTGTACTGCCGGGACGCGTGGTCGGAACCCGACTGAAGAAGACATGGTGCAAGGCTGATCTTGGACCATGTTGGGCCCTTTGTGCTCTTTACGCTGGAGATCCGCCCGGATCGCTTCGATCAATCACCCAGTGTGCCGGAGTGCGCGGCGGCCGCCGCCTCGTGTTTATCCACAGATGGCTTATTTTGAGGCCCGTCCATAGTGCTTGCCGTTGAATCATAGACGGCATGACGCGGACACCGATCTCGATCTCGGCTGGGCAGGCAGGCTCGGACCCCGGGGCAGGACCCCTCAACCGGCTGACGCTTCGCGAGCGCCTCGACCTCGCGACCCGGCTGGAGCATCGTCTGGTCGGGCACGTGCGTCGGCCGGGCAATGCCGAGCCCGTCCGGCGGCAGGCCGCGTACGTGCGCTCGGAGTCGCTGGTGCCGGACGACGTCGACACCGAGCTGCGCGACGCGATGACGCGTGACTGCGCGGTGGACATGCTGGTGCACGTGGGGCCACGTGGGACGGGCGGCTCGCTGGTCGACAGGCTCCTCGGCGACGCGCCCGCTGCCACGGGTCCGGGCACCGCCCCGCAGGACTCGGGCACCGCCCCGGCCGGCCTCACCGTGGACGACGCCGAGCGTGCGCTGCTCGGGCAGTGGCGCGGCGGGGGCGTGCTGGGCTACTTCATGGTGACCGACCTGGTGGACGAGCACGCGGTGCTGCACAACCTGGAGGACGACCTGGAGTACCGGGTCTACACGGGGCGCTCCGAGATCCGGGCGACCGCGCTCCTCCCGGGCCTACCCCTGTCCGTGCGCCTCCTCCCGGTCGGGGCGGCGTGGATCTTCGCGGACACCCCGCTGGTCTTCTCGCCGGGTTCTGTCGTCGGGGTCGTGCGGGGCGTCGTCGGGCTGCTGGCCTCGACGCCGTGCCCCGCCTACCGCAACCCGCGCACCGTGGCCCGCGCCCGCGAGCTCGTCGCCGACCACCACCGCGCGTTCCGCGACCTCTTCGGGGACGTGCTGGTGCAGGGCACCGCGTCGCACGTCATGGACTGCTACCTACGGTTCAAGGCCCGGATCGGCGCCCCGGCGGAGGAGTTCGCGCTGTTCCCGTCGCTCCGCGACGAGCGCTGGCTGCCCGACGACGCCGCCGACCCCGACGACGAGGCCTTCGCGCTGGTGCACCACCCAGTCAAAGGACTGCGGCTGCTCGACTGGTACGCGCAGCTCCGCGAGGTGCACACCGCGCCCTTCGCGTCGTGGAAGCCGGGGCGGCTCGCGCAGGTGCTCGCCGACCCCGACGTCCCCTCCTGGGTGCTTGCCCTGCTCGCGGAGCGGCACCCGGACCACCTGGACGTGCTGTACGGGCTTGCGCTGGACGAGCCCGGGTTCAGCTGGGCGCGCGACGGCGCAGCGCTGCTGCACGACCGCGAGCCCGCGGTGGTCCGGGACGAGCCGGGGATCATCATGGCGTCGTCGATCATGGGGCGGGTGCGGCCGCCGGAGGACGAGACAGAGGTCCTGCCGGCCTGGTGACACTCCGCGGTGGAACCGGCAGCGGCTCGCCGCCGAGGCGGGTCAGTCGATCGGGGCCGGCTCGTCCGGGAGGGTGAAGGTGGTGGCGAACTCGGCCGAACGGTAGCCCGTCCGCTCCGCCGTCACCGTCACTCGCACGCGGTGACCCTTGTAGGCCCCGCGGAGCCAGACGCGAGAACTGGGCTCGTACTCCGCCCACGTGATGGTCTCGCCGGTCTCGACGTCGACCCACGCCCACGTGTAGGTGACGTTCGGGTCCTGGTCGACCTCGCAGTAGGCGAACCAGCCGAGGTGCGCCTGGCCGTCGACCAGCTCGATCGTGCAGCCCGGCTGCGGCACCGACGGTTGCGGCACCATGCCGGTGGCGTTGGAGAGCGCCGCGGCCTCGGCGTACCCGGACCGGGCGGCGGTGAGCCTGACCTGGACGGACTTGCCCACGTCGGCGAGCGCGACGGTGTAGGTGCACGACCCGAGGTTGTCCCGCTCCTCACCGCCGATGCTCCACAGGCACGCGGTAGTGTCAGGCTGTGGTGTCCAGCCGGTCGCTTCCGCGGTGATCTTCTGGCCTACCTGGACCTTCGCCGGGATCGACACGGCGCCCGGCTGGAACTGAGCCGGGGCAGCGTCCTGCTCACCGGCGGCCTGCTCGTCGACGGGCGCGGCGACCGGAGAGCCCTTGGGCGTCGCCGACGGCGTCGCCTTCGGCTTCTTCGTGGTCGGGGTGGGGCTGGGCTTGTCGGACGGCTCGGCCGAGGGCGAGGCCCCGGCCTGGGGTGCGAGCACGCCGGGCGTGTCGTCGGGAGTCAGGAAGTGCACCACTGCCGCCGCGACACCACCGCCGCCCAGCAGCAGACCCGCCGCGACCACGCCGATCAGGACCCTGCGCCGGGTCTTGCCCGACGACGCGGGCGCCTTCGGGCGGTCCGGCTCGGCAGCGGACGCCGGTACCGCGCCCAGCTCCGTGTCCGCGCCGGGCAGACCGGTTCCGGTGTCGACCGCCTCGACGTACGGCAGATCGGCGGCCGGCAGGTGGGTGGCCGGCCGGCCGGCGGCCGACAGGTGGGTGGCCGGCCGACCGGTGAGCGATGCCTCAGCGGGCGACGGATCCGCAGGCACCGGTTCGGCGAGGAACGCGAGCACCGCCGATGTCGTCGGGCGCGCGGCGGGGTCCTTGGCCAGGCAGGCGCCGACCAGGCGGCGCAGGCCGGACGGCAGGACGGCGAGGTCGGGCTGCTCGTGCACGATCCGGTACGTGACCGTCGCGAGGCTGCCCGTCCCGAACGGCGCGGTCCCGGCCTGCGCGAGGTGGGCGACGGCGCCGAGCGACCACACGTCCGTGGCGGGGGTGACGGCCTCGCCCCGGGCCTGCTCGGGCGACATGAACTGGGGAGTCCCGGGCTGCACGCCCGTGGTGGTCAACGACGTGGCGTCCGTCTCGGAGACGATGCCCATGTCGATCAGCACCGGCCCGTCGGGGCCGAGCAGCACGTTGGCGGGCTTCAGGTCGCGGTGGACGAGCCCTTCGCGATGGATGGCGTCGAGGGCCTCGGCGAGACCGGTGACGAGCTCGCGGACCGCCGGCTCGGGCAGGCTCCCCAGCTCGGCGATGGCCTGCGCCAGGGTGGGTCCGGGAACGTACTCGCTGGCCAGCCAGGGTGTGGCCGCATCCACGTCGAAGTCGACGACGGCCGCCATACGGCGGCTGCGCACCTTCGTCGCCGCCGCTACTTCACGGCGGAAGCGGGCCCGGAACTCGCGCTCGTCGGTGCGTTCCGGGTGGATGACCTTGATCGCGAGCAGGCGACCGCTCCGGGTCGCTCCGAGATACACCATGCCCATGCCGCCCCGGCCCAGCCGGCCGCGGATCTCGTAGCCGCCGAGCTCTGGCGGGTCGTCGGCGGTGGGTGGTGCGATCTCAGGTGCGCGGACACGTCGCGCCACATCGGACAGCACAGAGAACTCCCTCGGTTCGGATGCGCTCGCTCGGGCCGACCGGTCAGCGCGCTCGCGGGGACGAGGGTACCGGAACGGGCCGCGGCGCTCAGCCGCCGCTGACGCTCAGCTCGGCCTCGCGCAGCTTCGCCTCGAACTCCTCGGACAGGTCGCGGGAGTCGAGCCAGCCGTACGGCAGGTGCGGCGTCTTGGGGGAGCCTGCGCGTCCGCGGGGGCCTTCGGCGTCGTCCCCCGGGTACGGGGCGTCCAGGTCGAGGTCGTCGAGCCGCTCGCGCAGCTCGGCGAGCGTGTCGATGAGCGCGAGCGTGTGCCGCTTCTCGCCGCCGACCGCGTAGCCCTTGAGGTACCAGGCCATGTGCTTGCGCAGGTCGCGCATGGCCTTGCCCTCGTCGCCGTCGAAGTACTCGATCATGAGCTCGCCGTGCCGGTAGACCGTCTCGGCGACCTCGCGCAGGCCCGGCCGGACCCGCAGGTCGGAGCCGTTGAAGGCCGCGGAAAGGTCGGCGAACAACCAAGGGCGGCCCTGGCAGCCCCTGCCGACCACGACGCCGTCGGCCCCCGTCTCCTCGACCATGCGCAGGGCGTCCTCGGCGGACCAGATGTCGCCGTTGCCGAGCACCGGGACCGTCCGTACCGCCTCCTTGAGGCGCGCGATGGCCTCCCACTCGGCCTGGCCGGAGTAGTGCTGCGCGGCGGTACGGGCGTGCAGCGCGACAGCGGCGACGCCGAGCGACTCCGCGATCTGACCCGCCTCCAGGTAGGTCAGGTGGTTGTCGTCGATGCCCTTGCGCATCTTGATGGTGACGGGCACGCCGTACGGCTTGGCGGCGTCGACGGCCGCTTTCACGATGTCGGTGAAGAGCTGCCGCTTCCAGGGCAGCGCGGCTCCGCCGCCCTTGCGGGTCACCTTGGGCACCGGGCAGCCGAAGTTCAGGTCGACGTGGTCGGCGCGGTCCTCGCCCGCGATGATCTTCACCGCTGCGCCGACCGTCGCCGGGTCCACGCCGTACACCTGGGCGGAGCGGGGCCGCTCGTCCTCGCCGAACGTCACGATCCGCAGCGCCTCGACGTTGCGCTCCACCAGCGCGCGGCTCGTCACCATCTCCGCGACGTACAGGCCCGGGTCGAACCCCGTCGACTGCCCCGCCTCGCGGCACAGCGTGCGGAAGGCGCGGTTCGTCACCCCCGCCATGGGCGCGAGCACCACCGGCGTGGCGACGGTGATGGGCCCGATCTGCAGGGGCTTGAGCAGGGCGGTGGGCGTGTCGAGGGCGGAGGTCACGGTGCCATTGTTCCACCGGTCGTCGTGGGCATCGCCGGTTGTGGCGGCTCTCACGGTCTTTCCTGGCCAGTGACCGGGTGCGCATGATTCAATGAGTCAACACATTGATTCATTGAATCTGAGGAGCGACATGTTCGGACTCTCCGGGATGATCTTGCCCGCTGCCGTCGTCGTGCTGGTGCTCGTCCCCGGCGCGGTGGCGCTGCTGGTCGCCGTCCTGCTGGCCGGCCGGCCCGAAGGTCACGACGCGACCGTCGCCGCCGCCCGTCGGCACGAGGCGCGGATCTCGGCCGCCGCGGCGGCGCTGAGCATCGGGTTGGCGGTAGGACTCAGCAGCCGGGCGGTCGACCCGTGGGGACCACCCGGCGTGCTGCTCGGTCTGGCTCCGTTCGCCGCGGTGCTGATGATCTGCCTGGCGCGGATCGTCGGGGAGTCGCGCTGGCCCCGCCCGGCCGGCGAGGTGCGCACGGCGCCGCTCGTGCGGCGCAGCGTGCCGGACCAGGGCGGCTGGCGGCTGGTGACGTTCCTCGGCACCACCGGCGCGCTCGGCGTGGCCTTCGTGGTGTTCGGCCTCACCGCTGCCGCCGACGGGCGCAGCGTCGAGGGTGTCGAGCGGCAGGTCACGTACCCCGGTGACCCGGGTACCGAGGTGGTCAGTGCCGCTGGCCCGTACCCCGGGTGGGAGTTCGGCGGGCCGGCACTCGTGCTGCTCGTGCTCGTCGTCGTCGCCGTCCTGGTGGCGTTGCGCGTGGTGACGCGGCGTCCGCCGATCGGGCTGCTCTCCCCGGCGCAGGACGATGCGATCCGGCGCACGTCCGCGTCCCGGGTGCTCGCGGGGGCGCAGCTGTGGGTCGGTCTGGGTGCGGCGGGCCATCTCGCCTTCGCCGGGGGTGCACTGAACAGCACCGGCGGGATGACGGGCGGTCTCGTGTCCCTCGTGCTCGCGCTGGTGCTCGTCATCGGGTCCGTGGTGATCGCCGCGCCGGCGCTCCTGTACCGGCGGGTCGAGGCCGCAGGGACGGCACCGCGGGCGGCGTCGACGGGCTCGCCGGCATGACCGAGCTGCGGGTAGACCTGTCCTCGCCGGTCCCGGTCTACGAGCAGATCCGCAGCCAGGTCGCCGCGCTGGTCGCGGTGGGTGCCCTGGCTCCGGGGGACCGGCTCCCCGCCTCGCGGGACCTGGCCCGGGACCTGGGGATCGCCGTCGGCACCGCGCAGCGGGCGTATCGCGAGCTGGAGACGAGCGGCGTGGTCACCAGCCGGCGACGGGTCGGAACGGTGGTCGCGGAGCCGCCCGCCGGTGGCCTGCGCGGTGGGGCGGAGCCCGTCGGCGAGCCGCAGCGCCCGGCCGACGGGCCGACGTCGGACACCGGCGGGCTGGTGGACGAAGCGCGAGCTTTCGTGGCCCGGGCGCGCGAGCAGGGACTGAGCGACGAGGCAGTACTTGCCTTCGTCCGGGGCGCACTGCTCCCGGAGCGGCGCGGAGGCTGACGCCGTCGTCGCCACGACGTTCGCCGACGTCGACACGGTCACCGTCTACCCGCGCATAGTGGGTTCCATCCACCCGTTCGTGCTGCGACCGGGGGTGGGCGGCGACGTCCACGAGTCCGAGCGGCAGCAGTGGGACAGCGGCAACAACGCGGTGGTGGTCGAGCCGGGCGTGGTGGCGGGCACTGCATGACCTGCCCGATCATCCGCGATCCCGTCGCCTGACGGTGCCGGCCGGCTTCGTGTCCGGCGCGCTGCGTTCGCCCATTTGCTCGATGTCGGGGCAAGATACGGCCTGACCTGGTCTTTGGCCATGGGGACTTCAATCGTGGACGGACTTCACCCACGGGGATACGGTTCGGCTGCGGTGTGTTGCACATTGTTCTGACGGGTTTTGACTAAAGGAGTGCGCATGGCTGGGGCAAAGACACTTCGGGTCGAGGCCGACGCATGGACACGCCTCCAGGAGAGTGCGCGCGGTGGGAGCGATGACGGGTTGGCCGGGATACTCGCGGAGCATCTGATCGCGCCGGTCAAGGCCCTGCTCGTGACAACGCAGGGCGACCGGGGTGTGCGAACGCGGCTGACGATGGTCCGCGGGGAACTCGTGCTGGTGACCCAGCGGATGGCGCTGGTGGACGGCGAGACCCGGATCGAGCCGGGCGCACAGATCACCTTCTCCGACCCCGAGGCGCTGTGGCCCGCGCTGGCGCGGACGCTGCCTGACATGTCGGTGCTGCGCGCACCGGCAGATGCTGTCGCCAACGAGCCTGACCGGCGTCTGACCGACCTCACACCTGAAGGCGTGGCAGAGCTGTTGGGGCGGGAAGAGGCAAATCTCCAGGTGAGCGTGGAGGCGTATCGCGAAGGAGGCGTCCCCGCGGTGCAGTGGGGGCGGCTGTGGTCGGTGGTGGATGGCCGACTGATCGACGTGCGCACCCGGGACGGCGAAGTCCGGCTGGTGGAGCGACCGGCGGGATCTGTGGCGAAGGAGCTGCGGTGGGCGCTGGTGGGTGCGGTGGACGCGACGACGCGGGTGGATGAGCGCGGTGGCGGTCGGCCCCGCGGATCAGGCGACGGAGTCGACGGCTCGGAGGCGGGCGCATGACGCAGGAGATGTGGGGCCAGGACATCGAGCAGGTCCGGGCCTTGGCCGACCTCTTCGAGAAGTCGGCCGAGGAGCTGGAGTCGTCCCGGCAGCTGGTGGACTCCGCGGTGATGGGGTTCGATGGGTGGGGCGCGAACGTAGACCAGATGCGGGATGAGTGGTCCGCCTCGCTGGCGCCCTCGCTGAGCCAGATTGCCGACTCCCTGCGGTCCGCGGGCGAAAAGGCCGGCCAGAACGCCGACGCCCAGGAGGCGACCTCCAACGAGGGCGGCTCGACCGGCGATAGCCCCTTCGCCGGGGTCAGCACCACCGCGCACGGCGAGTCCGACGGGGGCGGCTTCTTCGACTGGGTCAGCGACGGTGTGGACAACGTCGGCGACGCGATCTCCGACGGTGTGGACAACGTCACCGACGCGGTCTCCGACGGCGTCGACGCGGTGGGCGACGGCGTGGACTGGCTGGGCGACCGGCTGTCCGATGGCGCGGACTGGGCAGGCGACCGGGTGTCGGACGGCGTCGACGCGGTCGGCGACGGCGTCGACTGGCTCGGGGACCGCGCCTCGGACCTCGGCGGCTGGCTGTCCGACCGCGGCTCCGCGATCGGGGACAGCTGGGGCAATGTCTCCGATGCCGCCGGGCAGTACTGGGATGCCACCGGCGGTGCCATCCTGGACGGTGAGTGGCCGCGCACCACAGAGATGATCGCCTCGGGCCTGCTCCTGAACGGGGCGGTTCTGGGGGCGTATATGACGACGATCACCGGCGGTACGGTCGAGCCCAGGCTGTTCGACGACGGAGAGCCGTTCGCCGGTGATCCCACGCCCGTGAACCCCGACAACGTGACCGTTCCCAACGGCATCGAGGACCTGGTCGTCGGTGTGGACGACGCATACACCATCGAGGACGGGGGCGTCCGCGTCACCACCGTGGACTCCCCGGAGGGCCCGCGCGTGATTGTCAGCGTCCCGGGCACCGAGGAATGGAACCCGCTGGCCGGGGGAAACGCGATGGACCTCACCGGCAACCTCGTGACCGCCGGCGGCGGCGAGTCGACCATGACGCAAGCGGTCAAGCTCGCGATGGAGAACGCCAACATCCCGCCCGGCGCCGAGGTGATGATGGTGGGGCACTCCCAGGGCGGCATGACGGTCGCGGACCTCGTGTCGGACCCCGGCTTCGTGTCCGAGTACAACGTGACCAACGCGATGACGTACGGGTCGCCGATCGACAGCGTGAACATCGACTCCCGGGTGAACGTGCTGGAGGTGCAGCACCAGGGCGACCTGGTGCCGAAGCTCGACCTGGGGGACGCGCGGGACCCGCTCGTGCCCGGTCTTCCGCTCCTGCCCGGTAGCCCCTACTCGGGTCCGAACCACACCGATGTCACCCTCGACAACTCGTCGCCGTGGTACGACCCGCTGGGCAACCACGCCGGCTACGACACATCGCTGGCGAACAGCACCGATCCCGCGGTCACGGCCTATGAGCAGCAGCTGATCGACAGCGGCTTCCTGGGCGGGAATGCGTCGAACACGAGCGCAGTGGACGTCAACGTCGGACGGAGGAACTGAGGGTGACGCAGTATCGGAAGACGCGCTGGGGCGTGCACCTAGGCTCGTTCTCAGCGTTGGTGGTGCTCGTCTCCGGCCTGACCGGGTGCGGCGGGTCGGAAGCCCAGCGGTGTGAAGAGCTGTTCTCCAGCTCCATCGGGGCGGTCGCCGGCGTCGAGTCGGTCGAGGTGGACTGCAGGGTGCAGCTCGGCGGGGGGTGGGAACGGGTGTCGGTGCATCTGGCGACGTCCGACGCGGACGAGGCTCGCGAGATCGGCCGGTCCGTGCTCCGGGCGGTCGCGGAGGAGCCGGAGATGGACCCCCAGTGGTCGACTCCACAGGGCTACTACCTGCAGGACGGCACAGAGGCCTCCATCGATCGGCGGGAGCTCGGGTTCAACGGCGTGCCGACCGTCGGCGAGGTCCGCGAAGTCTTCGATATCCAGGTCGACTGACGAGCTGTTTGCCATGGGTATGAAAGAGGCGTGAGTCCCGCCCGGGATCACGCCTCTTTCATACCCACAGATGCGCTCAGGCGCGCAGCCACACGGTCGTGTCCGACGGCACCGCCCGTACGCCGTCCGACGTCGTGAGGTCACCCGACGCCACCAGCACCTCCACCTCGGCAGGCAGCGTCAGCGCGGCCTCGCCCAGGTTGCTGACCACCACGATGCCGGACACCTGGAAGGCGACGACGTCCGGGGACCCGGCCAGCGCGTCGACCCACGCGAGCCCTGCCGTGCCGATCTTCTCGGCCCGGCGCAGCTCGAGCGCCGTCCGGTACATCTCGTAGGTCGAGCCCGCGACGCCATACTGCCGGTCGGCGGCGAGGTCGGCGTAGACGTCGGGCTGCGGCAGCCAGGTCTTGCCCGTGGGGCCGAACCCGTTGCCCGGTGCGCCGCCGACCCACGGCAGCGGCACGCGGCAGCCGTCACGGCCGGGCTCGGCGCCGTCGGTCCGGAAGAAGGACGGGTCCTGGCGTACCTCGGCGGGCAGCGCGGTGTGGTCCGGCAGGCCCAGCTCCTCGCCCTGGTACAGGTACGCGGAGCCCGGCAGACCGAGCATCAGCAGCGTCGCGGCGCGGGCCCGGCGCAGGCCGAGCTCGGCGTCGGGCTGCGGGTCGGTCGCGGCGATGCCGTTCAGCTGGCGACCGCCGATCTCGGCCAGGCCGAAGCGTGAGGCGTGCCGCACGACGTCGTGGTTGGACAGCACCCACGTGGTCGGGGCGCCGACGGCGTCCATGGTGTCGAGCGACACGTCGACGACAGTACGCATCTTCGCCGCGTCCCACGGGGCGGTGAGGAACGAGAAGTTGAACGCCTGGTGCATCTCGTCGGGCCGCACGTAACGGGCCAGGCGGCTCAGCGGCTCCACCCAGGCCTCGGCCACGAGGCAGCGCTCACCCGGGTACTCGGCGAGGACGCGGTGCCAGGAGCGGTAGATCTCGTGCACGCCGTCCTGGTCGAACATCGGGCCCTGGTTGCCGGCCCCGGTGGAGCCGTCGTCCGACCCTGCGGCATTCGCCGCGGGACCGTCGACCGTGCCCTCGACCATGGCGGCCCGGCCGTCCCAGTCCGGCAGGCCGGGCGCCTTGATCATGCCGTGCGCGACGTCGACGCGGAACCCGTCAACGCCCCGGTCGAGCCAGAACCGCAGCACGTCCTCGAGCTCCGTACGGACCTCGGGGTTCTCCCAGTTCAGGTCCGGCTGCGAGGTGTCGAACAGGTGCAGGTACCACTGCGGGCCCAGGGGACCGTCCTCCGCGCGCGGGGTCAGGCGGGTCCAGGCCGGGCCGCCGAAGATCGACTGCCAGTTGTTCGGCGGCTCGTCCCCGGCCGGGCCGCGGCCGTCGCGGAACATGTAGCGCTCGCGCGCCGCCGAGCCGGGCGCCGCGGCCAGCGCCTCCTGGAACCAGACGTGCTGGTCGGAGGAGTGGTTGGGCACCAGGTCCACGATGATCCGCAAGTCCCGCTCGTGGGCTCCGGTGAGCATCTCGTCGAAGTCCGCGAGCGTGCCGAAGAGCGGGTCGATGTCGCGGTAGTCGGCGACGTCGTAACCCGCGTCCTTCTGGGGGGAGCGGTAGAACGGGCTCAGCCAGACGGCGTCGACCCCGAGCTGCTTGAGGTGGTCCAGCTTGGCGGTGACGCCCGGCAGGTCGCCGATCCCGTCGCCGTTGCCGTCCGCGAACGAGCGCGGGTACACCTGGTAGATCACCGCGTCGCGCCACCACTCGCCGCTTGCGGCAGGCGTGTGGACGAGGGTCCCGGCGGTGAGGTCGTCGATGGTCAGCAGGGGGGTGCGGGTCACGTGTCGCGTCCTCGAATTCGGGGGTATGTCGGATGTAACGCTTGCAGAAAGCGTACGGGAGAATCAACCCCCTCCGACCACGCCCACAGCGAACTTCAGGGGCGCGGGGCCGCGCCCGTCGAGCCTCGGACCACCAGCTCCGGCGTGAAAAGGAGCTCCGAGCGGGGGGCGCGTTCCCCGTGGATCTCGGTGAGCAGGGCGCTGACCGCGGCGTGCGCCATGTCGGCGACCGGCTGGCGCACCGTCGTCAGCGGCGGGTTGGTGAACGCGACCAGCGGCGAGTCGTCGTACCCCACGACGCTCACGTCGTCGGGCACGGACAGGCCGCGCGAGTGGGCGGCGCGGATGGCGCCGAGCGCCATCAGGTCGGATCCGCAGACGACGGCGGTGTGCCCGCCGTCGAACAGGTCGCCGGCCGCCGCCTGGCCGCCCTCCAGCGTGTAGAGGGTCAGTGCCACGTGCTCGCGCGCCTCCTGCTCGGTGGCCGCGAGGCCGTGCCGTACGAGCTGTGCGGCGAACGCCTCGATCTTGCGCTTGGCCGGCACGAACCGGTCGGGGCCGATCGCCATGCCGATGCGGCGGTGGCCGAGCGCCACCAGGTGGCGGACCGAGAGCTCGATGCTGGCGGCGTCGTCGGGCGACACGAACGGGGCGTCGATGCCCGCGGCGTACCCGTTGATCAGCACGATCGGCAGGCCGCGTCCGCGCAGCCGCTGGTAGCGCTCGGTGGAGGCCCGCGTGTCGGCGTGCTTGCCGGACACGAAGACGATGCCGTCCACCGCGTGGTCGATCAGCGTCTCGACGTACTCGTCCTCGGTGGTGCCGCCCGGCGACTGCGTGCAGAGCAGCGGCGTGTAGCCGCGCGAGGCGAGCTGCGACTCGATCGCCTGCGCGAACGCGGGGAACACCGGGTTGGACAGCTCGGGGACCACCAGGCCGATGAGGCCGGCGGGCCGGGCGCGCAGCGCGGACGGGCGCTCGTAGCCGAGCACGTCGAGGGCGGCGAGCACCGCCTGACGCGTCTCGCCGGCCACGCCGGGCTTGCCGTTGAGCACGCGCGACACAGTCGCGGTGGAGACCCCTGCTTGCTCGGCGAGGTCGGTCAGTCGGGTGCGCACGCCTGGCAGCCTAGGTGACACAAGACCTCCTCGTCCCCGGGCGTACGCGGGTGTCGGCGCCGCGTTTCCGCTTCATCACCTGTCAGATCGCCTGCCAGCCGTTGCAAGCGTTGCTGAAACTTTATCGCAACACCTTGCAAGATCGTCCGGTCCGGCCTTACGGTTCGTGGCATCCAAACCAGGCCCGACGTCGGGCCGCGAACTACCGGGAGTGACGATGCGACGGAGCATCCTGACCGCCGCTGCGCTGACCGCGACGCTGGCGCTGGCCGCCTGCTCGGGCGGCGCGGAGGAACCAGCGGGCGAGGAGACCTCGGCCGCGCCCGACGGGACGGGTGCCACCCTGACCGTGTGGGTCGACGAGACCCGCCAGGCCGCCGTCGAGGACGCGGCCGCCGGCTTCGAGGAGTCGACGGGCGCCGAGGTGGAGGTGGTCCTGAAGAACTTCGAGGACATCCGCCCCGACTTCCTGGCCCAGGTGCCCACGGGCAAGGGGCCGGACATCACCGTCGGTGCGCACGACTGGCTGGGTGAGCTCACGACCAACGGCGTGGTGGCTCCGATCGAGCTCGGCGACACGGCCGACGCGTTCGAGCCGGTCTCCGTCTCGGCCTTCACGCAGGACGGGCAGGTCTACGGCTTGCCCTACGCCGTGGAGAACATCGCGCTCATCCGCAACACGGAGCTCGCCCCCGAGGCGCCCGCCACCTGGGACGACGCGATCGCGGCCGGCAAGGAAGCCGGTACCAAGTACCCGCTGCTGATCCAGACGTCGCCCGAGGGCGACCCCTACACCTACTACCCGCTGCAGACGTCGTTCGGCGCCCCGGTGTTCGAGCAGAACGAGGACGGCTCCTACCAGCCCGAGCTCGCGCTCGGCGGCGAGGGCGGCACGAAGTTCGCGGAGTGGCTGGCCGAGCAGGGTGAGGCCGGCGTGCTGAGCACCGACGTCACCTACGACATCGCGCTGGCGGCCTTCGCCAAGGGCGAGTCGCCGTACATCGTGGGCGGCCCGTGGATGCTCGAGCAGCTCGGGGACCTCGACCTGGCGATCGACCCCATCCCGAGCGCCGGCGGCGAGCCCGCCCAGCCGTTCGTGGGTGTGGCCGGCTTCTACGTGAGCGCGCAGAGCGAGAACGCGCTGCTCGCCAACGACTTCCTGGTCAACCACATGGCCACGCCCGAGGCGCAGCTCGCGCTCTACGAGGCGGGCGACCGTCCGCCGGCCCTGATCGAGGCCGCCGACACCGCGTCGGAGGACCCGATCACCGCCGGCTTCCGTGAGGTGGGCGCCGACGCCGTCCCGATGCCGTCGCTCCCCGAGATGGGCGCCGTGTGGGCCTACTGGGGCGTCACCGAGGCCGCGATCATCTCCGGCAAGTCCGACCCGGCCGAGGGCTGGGACAAGATGGTCACCGACATCCAGGGTGAGATCGGCTGATGTCTTCCCCTGCGATCCGGGGCTCCGGCCGGACCGGCTGGAGCCCCGGGTTTCTCGTCAAGCTCGCCCTGATCGCGCTGGTCGACGCCCTGGGCGTCTACGCCGTGCTGGCCGCGTGGGCCGCCGAGTCGTGGGGCCTGCTCGCCGCGATGGTGGCGCTGCTGCTCGTGGCGAACTGGGCCTACTTCTCCAAGCGGGCGCTGCCCCTGAAGTACATCCTGCCGGGCCTCGCCTTCCTGCTCGTCTACCAGGTGTACGTCGTGGCCTACACGGGCTACGTCGCGTTCACCAACTACGGCGACGGGCACAACTCCACCAAGGAGCAGGCGATCGAGGCCCTCCTGGTGCAGAACGAGCGCCGGGTGGAGGGTTCGCCGTCGATGCCGGTCACGGTGGTGACCGACGGCGACGAGCTCGGCTTCGCGCTCGGGTCGCCCGATGGCGCGATGTCGGTGGGCACCGCCGACCAGCCGCTGGAGGCGGCACCGGACGCGACAGTCGAGGCCGGGCGGGTCACCGCTCTGCCCGGGTACGAGGCGCTGACGTACGCCGAGATCCTGGAGCGGCAGCAGGAGGTCACCGACCTGCGGGTGCCCGTCTCCGACGACCCGAGCGACGGCTCGGTCCGCACGCAGGACGCCCGCACCGGGTACATCTTCACGTCCACGCTGACCTACGACGCAGCGTCGGACACCATGACGGACACCACGACCGGCGTGACGTACACGCCCAACGACGACGGCCAGTTCGAGGCCGCCGACGGGACCACCCTGCCGGTGGGCTGGCGCGTGCTCGTGGGGCTGGACAACTTCGTCACCGCGTTCGGCGACGACCGGTATGCGGGACCGTTCGGCAAGATCCTGCTCTGGACGTTCGCCTTCGCGGTGATCTCCGTGGCGTCCACGTTCCTGCTCGGCCTGTTCCTGGCGATCGCGTTCAACGACGCGCGTCTGCGCGGACGACGGATCTACCGCACCCTCGTGATCCTCCCGTACGCGATCCCCGGGTTCCTCGCGGCTCTGCTGTGGTCGGGCCTGCTGAACCGGTCGTACGGGTTCGTCAACGAGGTGCTGCTCGGCGGGGCGTCGATCCCGTGGCTCACCGATCCGGTGCTCGCGAAGCTTGCGGTGCTCGGCGTGAACCTGTGGCTCGGCTTCCCCTACATGTTCCTCATCTGCACGGGCGCGCTGCAGTCCCTGCCGGGCGACGTGCTGGAGGCCGCGAAGATCGACGGCGCGGGCCGGTGGCGCACCTGGCGGTCCATCACCCTGCCGCTGCTGCTGGTCGCGACGGCGCCGCTGCTCATCTCCAGCTTCGCCTTCAACTTCAACAACTTCACGCTGATCTACATGCTCACCGGGGGCGGGCCGCGGTTCGACGACGCCTCGGTGCCGCTCGGGCACACCGACATCCTGATCTCGATGGTCTACTCGGTCTCCGGGCTCGACGGCACGGCCGCCAAGGACTACGGCCTGGCCAGCGCCCTGTCGATAGTGATCTTCGTGGTGGTCGCCACCATCTCCGCCCTCGCGTTCCGGCGCACCCGCTCGCTCGAGGAGATCGCCTGATGAGCACGACGATTCCCCAGGCCCGTCCGGCGGCCCCGCCCCGGCAGCCCCTGAGCCGCCGGACCACCCCGGGCCGCTGGTTCGCCGACCTCGGCTGGCGCCACCTGGTCGGCGTCCTCGCCGTCGTCTACGCGGGCTTCCCGCTGGTCTACGTCGTCTCGGCCTCCCTGGCCGAGGGCGGCACCCTCACCGGCTCGAACGACCTGTTCGCGTCGGTGTCGGGCGCCAACTACGCAGCCCTCGGCGGCACGAAGTTCTGGACCTGGATGGGCAACACCCTCGTGGTGGCGGTCGCCACCGGCGTCGGTACGGTGCTCATGGGCGCCGCGGCGGCCTACGCCTTCTCGCGGTTCCGGTTCAGCGGACGCCGGGTGGGGCTCACCGCCCTGCTCGTCATCCAGATGTTCCCGCAGATGCTCGCGTTCGTGGCGATCTTCCTGCTGCTCATCTCGCTGGGCAACGTCGTGCCGGTGCTCGGCCTGGACTCCAAGCTGTCGCTGATCTGCGTGTACCTGGGCGGCGCGCTGGGCGTGAACACGTTCCTCATGTACGGGTTCTTCAACACCGTGCCGCGCGAGATCGACGAGGCCGCGAAGATCGACGGCGCCTCGCACGCCCAGATCTACTGGACCATCGTGCTGCGCCTCACGGCGCCGATCCTCGCCGTGGTGGGGCTGCTGAGCTTCATCAGCACGTTCGGCGAGTTCATCGTCGCGCGCGTGCTGCTGCAGTCCGAGGACAGCTGGACGCTCGCCGTCGGCCTCTACGGCTGGGTCTCGTCGCTGCAGGACGCCAACTGGGGCCTGTTCACGGCGGGCGCCGTCGTCTCGGCGGTGCCGGTGCTCGCGCTGTTCCTGTTCCTGCAGAAGTACATAGTGGGCGGCCTGACGGCGGGGTCGGTCAAGGGCTGAGGGGTGGGCGGAGGCTGCCGTCGGCACGGGTGAAACAGTTAAGTTTCACCCGGGCCTTGACCTGGTGCCGCGCCACCAAGCAGGATCCGGCTCGCAGGTCAACGACGCCCGCCGATCGCCAGGAGCCAGCATGAGAGCGTTGCCAGCAGGGGGAACCAGGACTGCTACTACCGCCGACTGGCGTGGCGGGGGACGTCTCGTGCAGAGCCGGCGGGCCCTCGCGGCGGGCCTGTTGGCCGTCGCTGTCGCCATGACCGCGGTCCCGGCCACCGGCGCGGCCCAGCCCGCTACGGCCAGCCCGGCCACCTCGACGTCGGACAGCGCGGCCACCCAGGCGCACACCGCCGGCCGCGTCAAGGTCAGCGGCGAGAGCCTCCTGTACAGCTGGCCGGGCGTCTACTTCGAGGGCCGGTTCCGGGGGACCGGGGTAGGGATCGTGCTCAACGACTCGGCCGCCGACTACGACGTCCAGGTCGACGGCGCCACGGTCGCCACCCTCGTGAAGCCGGGTCGGACCACCCGGTGGGTCAACGGCCTGCGCGACGCCGAGCACACCGTGCGTCTCGTGAAGCGCAACGAGAGCCAGTGGGTGGGCAGCGAGTTCGGCGGGTTCGTCGCTGCCTCGGGCGGCGCGATCCTCAGCAAGCCGGCGGCCCGCGGCCGCCAGATCGAGTTCATCGGCGACTCGCTGACGGTCGGCTACGGGAACACGTCGGGCAGCAGGGACTGCTCCGGGGACCAGGTGAACCGCACCACGAACACCGACCGCGGCTACGGCGCGCTGACGGCGCGGGGGCTGGGCGCCGACTATCAGGTCAACGCGTTCTCCGGCAAGGGGATGGTGCGCAACTACAACGGCGGCGACCCGGGCAACCACTACCGCGCGTACTACGACCGGGCGCTGCTGCACGTGCCCGGCGACGTGTGGAACCCCGGCACCTGGCGGCCACGGCTCGTCGTGGTCTACCTCGGTACCAACGACTTCTCGACGGCGCTCAACCCCGGCGAGCCGTGGTCCTCGAGAGACAGCCTCGCCGCCGCCTACCGCACCGCGTACGGCGAGTTCGTGCAGAGGCTGCGGAACCGTTACGGCGGCGACACGACCATCGTGGCGGTCGGCTCCGGGACGTTCGCGAACGACGTGCAGCGGGTGGTGCAGGAGCGGAACGGAGCGGGCGACAGCCGGGTCCGGTACTGGTTCCTCGACAGCAACGGACTGGACTTCCAAGGCTGCCACTATCACTTCTCCGCCAACGACCACCAGGTCGTCGCGGGACGGTTCAGGACGTTCGTCGACGGCCTCGGAGTGCGCTGGTAAGCCGAGCAGGCACAAGTTCTCTCGGGCTGTCGGTCCGGGCCTTTCGGCGCTTTCGAATCGTTTAACGCTGGCAGTGCTGCCTTTGACCGAAAAGACCGAAAACCATTGCGGTGTCCTGGTTCCGGATGCTTCACTGTTTCGGCCATGTGACCGATAGCTCTGACCGATATCGAGGAGGTTCGACGTGGAAGCTCTGAGAGAGGCACCAGCCCGGCACGGACGAGACAGACGGAGAAGAACGAGGATGACGGCGGCCCTCTGCGCCGTCGTGGTCGCCTGGACGGCGGCAACGGTGACCGTCCCGGCGGTCGCCGCCGACGGCGCGGAGGTGTCCCGGGAGCAGGCCAAGGCCACGCGCACGCCCCGGTTCATGACCGAGGCGGGTGCCAGCACCAGGAACTTCGTGGAGTCGGAGAACTTCACCGTCCGGTGGGGCGACGCGGTCGACGCGGTCGCCTGGGGCAGGCAGCGCGGGTACGACAACTACCCCCAGTGGGTCGCGAACCACATGGAGACGATCTGGGACTTCTACGTGGACGAGGTGGGCTGGGTCGACGTGGCACGGCACGGCCCCGGCTCGGCGTACCGGATCAACATCTACCTCTGCGGCACCTGGTCCGGAGGCTTCCTGCCGCCGGCCAACTGGGCGGGGCCGGACGACGCCGGCGTCGGGCACATGTGCCTGCCCTACGACAAGATCTGGGACGAGTGGGTCGAGTCGCACGAGTTCAACCACATCCTGCAGTCCTACGCGTCCGACCTCAACGCGCAGGACGGCAACGGCGGGGGCTGGGGCCACGGGAACCCGGTCTCGGGGCCGGTCTGGGAGGCGCACGCCAACTACATGGCGCGCATGAAGCGGCCCGACGTCGCCGCAGGGTCCGGCTACTTTCCCGACCGCCAGCACCGTCGGTGGCTCTCGCAGGAGACGTACTACGGCGACTGGTTGCTGTTCAACACGATCCGGGACGTCCACGGTGGAGCCGCCGTCGACCGGCTGTGGCGCGAGGCGAGGCAGGGTGAGCACCCGATCGACACGATCAAGCGGGTCCTGGGACTGAACCACCAGGCGTTCGCCGGGCTGCTCGCCCAGTACGGGTCCCGCCAGGTCACCTACGACTTCTCGGACGGCGCGGCGATCCGCGGCGACCTGTGGCGCGGCGGGAGCTACCGGCCGCTGCACACTGATGCCCTGGTGAACCTGGGCGGAGGCCGATACCGGATCGCCGACGGTGACGCGCCGCACCAGTACGGGCACAACATCATGCGACTGAACCCGCAGGGCGGGCAGGCGTCGGTGCGGCTGGACGGGCGGTCGAACCTCTCCGGTGCCGACTGGCGGTTCCGGCTCGCCGCCGTGTCACCGAACTTCTCGGTCCGCTACAGCGGGGTGTTCGGCCCGGGCCAGACGGCGACCCTCGGCCTCCAAGGTGCGGAGACGCACCTGATGCTGGTCGTCGTGGCGACGCCGTCCGTGCACCGCAACTATCCGATGTGGCAGGTAGGGGTCGGCGACCCGTTCCCGTACGAGCTCACGATCACCGGGGCCACCCCGGGGTGACAGGGCGCCGTCGGCGTGCCCGTCCGGATCAGGAACCGGACGAGATCAGCCGGCGGTGCAGCGCCAGCGCCGACAGGTCCGTGAGGCACGAGACCTGGTCGACCACCACGCGCAGGCGGGCGGCGTCGTCGGACGCCGCCCGCCAGTCCGCGGCGAACGGCGGCTCCAGCTCGTCGGGGGCGCGGTCGGCGAGCACGCCGACCAGGTCGGCCAGGATCTCCCGTTCCCGCAGGTAGCGGGGCTCCTGGCCGCGCGGCGCCATGACGTAGGTGACCGCGATGCCCTTGAGCGCGAGGATCTCGTGCTCGGTCTCGGCGGGCACCACGAGCCGGGCGGCGTACCGCGTGAGCGGTCCTTCGCCGTACACGGCGCGCGTCGCGGTGATCGCCGAGCCGATGAACCGGCCGATGAGCTGGCTGGTCATGTCCTTGAGCGACGCCAGCGAGCGGCGCGACCCGTCGTAGGCGCGCACCAGGTGACCCTCGCCGCGCAGGTAGTCCTGCAGCCGCCCGATCGCTGCGTCGATGGCGTCCGCGGTGTACCACTCGCCGTACCAGGCGCGCACGTACTCGGCGACGCGCTGCCGCTCCTCGGCGTCCGCCATGAGGTCCAGGTCGATGCGGCCGGCGACCACGCCGTCCTCGACGTCGTGCACCGAGTAGCTGATGTCGTCGGCGAGGTCCATGACCTGGGCCTCGAGGCACTTCACGCCGTGCGGCGCGTCCTTGCGGAGCCATTCGAAGACCGGCAGGTCGTCGGTGTAGACGCCGAACTTCCGGCTTGCCGTGCCGTCGGGACGGGCCGGGCCGGCGCCGTACGCCCACGGGTACTTGACGCTCGCGTCGAGGCTCGCGCGAGTCAGGTTGAGGCCGGCGGGGGAGCCGTCGTCGGCCAGGACCTTGGGCTCGAGCCGGGTCAGGAGACGCAGGGTCTGTGCGTTGCCCTCGAAGCCGCCGACCGGCTGCGCGATCTCGGCGAGCGCCGTCTCGCCGTTGTGCCCGAACGGCGGGTGCCCGAGGTCGTGGGTGAGGCAGGCGGTGTCGACGACGTCGGGGTCGCAGCCCAGGGAGCGGCCCATGCCGCGGCCCACCTGCGCGACCTCGAGGGAGTGGGTCAGCCGGGTGCGCACGAAGTCGTCGTGCCCCGCGCCGAGCACCTGGGTCTTCGCGCCGAGGCGGCGCAGCGCGGAGGAGTGGACCACGCGCCCGCGGTCACGTTCGAACGGGGTCCGGGCCTGTGACTTGGGCGGTTCGGTCACCCAGCGCTCGACGTCCTGCGCGCTGTACGACGGCGGGATGCTCTTCCCGAGGGCTTGCTCCACGCTTGCACTCTAGTCACGCCGGCTGGCATCCCCGGAATCCGGGCCCGCCGGCTGCTGTGCAGGCGCCTGTGCCTGCCGCTGTGCCGCCGCTGTGCCGGCTGCCGCGGAGGCGGGCGCTCGGCCCTGCCTCCGCCGCGGCTGTGCTACCTGCCGGCTACTTGTTGTTGCTGTACCAGCTCAGGCCACCGGGGAGGTTCAAGGAGTGCTTCTTCGTCTTCGAGTTCCAGGTCCACGGACCGATCTTGAAGCTCATGGACGACAAGCCCCTCTGGGTGATGTTGAACTTGAGCGGGCCGAGCGCCAGCCGCTTGCGATACCGGATTCCCATGATCCTGACTTACCTCCTCGGGTCGGGGCAAAGCGTACCGAACCTCGCTACCCCGGCAAACCGAACACGCCCCGAGATTTGACCATGCGGTTACTGCCAGCCGAGGGCCTCGTCTGGCAGTAACCGCATGGTCAACGTGGCCGTTCGGCCGGGCGGTCAGTCGCCGGCCGCTACCCAGGCGTCGCTCGCCTTCTGGACGTCTTGCGGGGTCACCGAGTCGGCGACCGTGACGAAGTACCAGCGGTGGCCGAACGGGCAGCGGACCGCCGCCTGCCGGAACCCCTCGAACCAGTCGGCCGGCTCCGTCAGGCTGCTCGCGCCCGCCGCGATCGCCCGCGCGTAGGCGGCGTCGGTGTCCTCCACCGGGATGGTGAAGCTGGCGTGCGTGGGTGCGCCGGGCTCGGGGGCCACGGAGTCCGGCGGGAACGCGGCGGCGACGGTGAACGTCGACTCGCCCGCGGCGGACCGCAGGACCAGGTCGGAGTGGATCACGGCGTCGCCCGCCGTGATCACGTCGAGCGTCTCGGCGCCGAGCGCTGCCTCGTAGAAGGCGATGGCCGCGCGGGCGTCGCTCACGGCGATGTTGGGGTGCAGGGCTGAGTTCTTCATGTCTTCGATGCTGTCGCGGTCGGGGTGTGCCAGTCTTGGAAGAATGCGACAGCTGTTCGACGGCGGCCCCGCCGTCACGCAGGCGCTCGACGCCGGGCCCACGCTCGGCATCGTGAACCCCGCGCGCGCCCGCGACCGGTTCACGCTCGACCGCGTCGATCCAGCGCCGGACCTTGCAGACCTCGTCGACTGGCACTGGGTGATCACCTGGGACCTGCCACCCGGCGCGACCTTCACGCAGGCCGTGGTGCCCCACCCGGTGGGCCAGGTCGTCGCGGAGGACACCGGATTGCTCGCCTATGCCATGCCCGCCGTTGCCGTCGACCGGCGCACCCTGTCCGGCTCGGGCGGCGTGGTCGGCACCAAGCTGCGCCCGGGCGGCTACCGGGCGCTGCTCGGGCTCGCGCACCCGGGCGAGCGGGGCGCCGTCGGGCCCGCGGGCTTTCTAGGCCCGACGGCGGCACACGCCGGCGCCGCCGCCATCGACCAGGCCAGGGACGGCCGTCCCGATGCCGCCGTCCGGACCGTCACCCCGCTGCTCCTGGCCGCCGCCGAGCGCACCCGGACACCACGGTCCACCGCCGCGCTGGCCGCGCTCGGCGAGGCGTTCGCGATGATCGCCGACGCGGTACCCGGGACGACCGTCGCCACGCTCGCGGCAGGGCTCGGCACCACCCCGCGTTCGCTGCAGCGCCTGTTCGCCGACTGGGTCGGGGTGAGCCCCAAGTGGGTGCTGCAGAGGCACCGGGTGCATCTCGCCGCCGAGATGCTGGGCCGCGATCCGGCGCTGGACCTGGCGGGGCTAGCGGCCGCCGTCGGCTACTACGACCAGGCGCACTTCACGGGGGACTTCGTGCGGGCGGTGGGCGTGGCCCCGGGCGAGTACGCCCGCAGCTGCGCGGCGGCCCTGACTGGCTGAGCTCCCGACCTGTCAGACGCACAGGTCACCCGACTGACCTGTGGGTCTGACGACTCATGGGTGTGGACGGCGGCCTCCGGTGTCGGTGGGCGCGCATAGACTGCGGAGTGTGGCCGGGCTGATCAGACGCGAGGACGTGGACCAGGTCCGCGAGCGCGCGCGGATCGACGAGATCGTCTCGGCGCACGTGACCCTCAAGCCCGCCGGGGTGGGCGCGCTGGTGGGTCTGTGCCCCTTCCACGACGAGCGCAGCCCCAGCTTCAACGTGCGGCCCAGCGTCGGGCGGTACCACTGCTTCGGCTGTGGTGAGGGCGGCGACGTCATCGAGTTCGTCATGAAGATGGACGGGCTGAGCTTCACCGAGGCCGTCGAGTACCTCGCGGGCAAGACCGGCGTGCAGCTGCGCTACGAGGAGGGCGGCTCCGCCCGTCCGCGCGAGGAGCCGGGCAAGCGGCAGCGTCTGCTGGAGGCCAACAAGGTTGCCGCCGAGTTCTTCGCCGAGCAGCTCATGGGGCCGGACGCCGCCGCGGCGCGCGCTTTCCTGGCCGAGCGCAGCTTCGACCGGTCGGACGCCGAGCTGTTCGGCGTCGGGTTCGCGCCCAAGGGCTGGGACGCGCTGCAGCGCCACCTCCAGGGCAGGGGTTTCACGCAGCCGGAGCTGGTCGCGAGCGGGCTGATGTCGCAGGGCCAGCGCGGTATCTACGACCGCTTCCGCGGCCGGGTCATGTGGCCCATCCGTGACGTGACGGGCGCGGTGATCGGCTTCGGCGCGCGCCGCCTGTTCGAGGACGACCAGGGGCCCAAGTACCTGAACACCCCCGAGACCAGCCTCTACAAGAAGTCGCACGTGCTGTACGGGATCGACCTCGCCAAGCGGGAGATCGCCAAGGGCAAGCGTGTGGTGGTGGTCGAGGGGTACACGGACGTCATGGCCGCGCACCTGTCGGGCGTGACGACGGCGGTGGCCACGTGCGGCACGGCCTTCGGCGCCGACCACGCCAAGGTGGTGCGCCGCCTGCTCGGTGACACGACGGCGGGCGGCGGCATGCAGCTCGCGTCCGGCGGGACCGTGGGCGGCGAGATCATCTTCACGTTCGACGGCGACGCGGCAGGCCAGAAGGCCGCCGAGCGTGCATACGGCGAGGACCAGCGGTTCTTCGCGCAGACGTACGTCGCCGTCGCTGACGGCGGCATGGACCCGTGCGACCTGCGCATGGCCAACGGCCCCGAGGCGGTGCGCGCGCTGGTGGACGGCCGCAAGCCCCTGTTCGCGTTCGTGATCCAGGCCAAGATCAAGCAGTTCGACCTGAACACCGTCGAGGGCCGCGTCTCCGCGGTGCGAGCGGCGGCGCCGGAGATCGCGGGGATCCGCGACCGTAGCCAGCAGGACGGCTACACGCGCGAGGTAGCAGGATGGATCGGCACCGAGATCGACGAGATGCGGCGTGAGGTCGCCCGCGTCGCGTCTACCCCGTCGCTGCGCCGCGCACCCGGCGGGCAGGACGGCGATCGCAGGTCTTCCGGCGCGCCGGGCGCCGACAGGGCGCGGGCCGGTGGGACCCAGCCTGGCGGGCCGGCCGGCCCGGAGGAGCGTCCGGCGACGGGCGGCGTGCAGCAGCTGCCCGTCCCCGACCCGCGCGACCCCGTGGCCCGCGACGAGCGCCTCACCCTGGTCGCCGTCCTGCAGTACCCGCAGCACGTGCCGGCGTCCTTCGATGCGCTCGGCGAGGACGCCTTCTCCGTACCCGCCTGGCGGGCCGTGCACACGGCGATCCGCGCGGCCGGGGGAGCCGCGGCTGGGCGGGACGTGTCCGCGGCGCAGTGGGTGGGCGCCGTGCTGGAGCAGGCCTCGGAGACGGTGGCGGGGATCGTCACGCAGCTCTCGGTGGCGTCCCTCCCGGAGGACCGGGAGGGGGCAGTCCCCGCGTTCGTCGAGGGCGTGGTGAACCGCGTGCTCGACATGGGACTGATGCGGCGCGTCGCCGACGCACGGAGCCGCCTGCAGCGCCTGGACCCCTCGGACGCGGAGACCTACCAGGCGGCGTTCGCCGAGCTCCTGGCGATCGAGGCGAAACGCCGCACCCTCCGCGAGGCCACGAACGCCTGACCCGCCAACCCGTTGAGTGCTGGATATTCGCCCCTGGAGCGGCCCGGAAAGGGCAGATATGCAGCACTCAACGAGTGGTCAGGCGGGGTGGTCGCGGGTGAGGAGCTCGCCGTCCAGCGACGCGGCCGCCACCAGGCCCGACGCCGCTGCCGTGAGTACCGACGCCATCGGCATCGGCAGGGCCGCGCTGTGCGCCATGTCGCCGGCGGCGAACACGCCGGGCACGCTCGTGCGGCCCATCGCGTCGATCTCGACGGCGCCCGACGGCAGCAGGTCCAGCCCGAGCTGCTCCGCGAACGGGGCGCGCTGGGCGAACTCGGCGGCCACGAAGATGCCGCCCGCCTCCTCCTCGGGACCCTCGGCGAACGACACGGTGGGGCACCGGCGGCGCTGCGGCTCAGCTCCTTCACGGGCTCGGTCCGGACCGCGACGCCGGCGCCGTCGAGCCGCGCGCGGATGCCCGGCTCGAGGTCGGCGCCGTCGGTCAGGACGGTCAGGCGGCTCGCGATGCGCTCCAGCAGGAACACGACGCGGGCCACGTGCGGCCCGCTGCCGAGCACCGCGACGGGCTTGCCGCTCAGCTCGTGCCCGTGGCAGTACGGGCAGACGGCGGCCACGGTGCCGAACAGCGGCTCCAGGCCCTGGATCGCCGGAAGCGTGTCGCACATCCCGGTCGTGAGCACGACGGCGCGGGTCGCGAACAGGGCCGCGCCGTCGACGTCGGCGGTGAGCTCGACCCGGAAGCCTGCGCCGTCCGGCACGACGGCGGACGCCGCCGTCTCCCGGACCGTCACTGTCGCGTAGGCGGCGAGCTCGGCGCGGGCTGCGGCCCGGAACTCGGCGGGCGGCGTGCCGTCGTGCGTCACGAAGTTGTGCATGTGCTCTGACTTCATGTCGACATGAAGTCAAGCGTCGCGTCTCACGCCGTCGGCCGCGCGTCCCTCGGGTTGTCGCGGGGGAGCAGCAGCACCGTCCCGATCATCAGCGCGGCGGTGCCCACCACGCACCAGAACACCAGGTGCACGGCGGTGGCCAGGCCCGGTCCGTCGGGCGTCCCGTCCGGCCCGACGGTGGTCACGGCGTTCACCACCGCGCCGAGCGCGGCGACACCCACCGCCTGCCCGATCGACCGGGAGAACATGTTGGTCGCCGTCACCGCGCCGCGCTCGCTCCAGCCCACGCTGTGCTGCGCGGCCAGCAGCGTCGGCACGGCGACCAGGCCCATGCCCAGCCCGATCACGAAGACGGCCACCGAGATGTGCCACACCCGGGACCCGGGGCCGAGGGGCAGCGTGAGCAGGGCGCCGAGCAGGACGATCACGGCGCCGATGACGGCGGTCCAGCGGAACCCGATGGCCAGGTAGATCCGCCCCGACAGGGTGGCCGCCAGCGGCCAGCCCACCAGGAGTGCGGCCAGCGCGAACCCCGCCACAAGCGGCCCGACGCTGAGCACGCCCTGCGCATAGATCGGCACGTACGTGGACAGCCCGAGCGTGATGACGCCGACGCCCAGCCCGGCCGCCGTCGACGCGCCGACCACCCGGCGCCGCAGCAGCCCGAGGTCGAAGATCGGGTGCGCGCTCCGGCGGGCGGACACCGCGAACCCCGCGAGCAGCACCACCGAGGCGCCGAAGATCCCGACCGACTCCAGCGATACCCAGCCCCAGGCGTGCCCACCCTCGAGCAGGCCCAGCACCAGGGCCGTGCTGCCGCCGGTCAGGAGGGCGGCGCCGAGGTAGTCGATCGGCTCGCGCTCACCCTCCCGCGCCTTCTCCTGGAACCGGCGCCACAGGACGACGGCCGCCACGACCGCGATCGGCACGTTGACCCAGAAGATCCAGCGCCAGCTCACGAACTGGCTGAACACGCCGCCCAGCGTCGGGCCGAGCACCGACGACGCGGCCCACACGCTCGCGAGGTAGCCCTGGATCTTGGCGCGCTCGGCGAGGCTGTAGATGTCGCTGGCGATCGTCATGGACATCGGCATGATCGCGCCGGCGCCCAGACCTTGCAGCACGCGGAACCAGATGAGCGCGGGCATGCTCCAGGCGACGGCGCACAGCACCGATCCGAGCAGGAACAGACCGATGCCGACCATCATGACGCGCTTGCGTCCGAACACGTCGGCCAGCCGCCCGTACAGGGGAACGGTCACCGCCTGCGCCAGCGTGTACGCCGAGAACAGCCACGGGACCTGCTCGAACGCGCCGAGCTCGCGCGCGACGGTTGTCGAGGCGGTGGCGAGGATCGTGACGTCCAGCGCGACGAGCGCCGTCGAGAGCATCAGCGCGCCCAGGATGGGGCCGCGGTCGCCGCGCAGCCCGAGTCGCGTGTCGGCGGTGCCGGTGGACGGCGAGGTCATGGCTGGGGCTCCCGGGTGTGCTGCACGACACGTATAAAGTTGCCTGAGGCAGCACCTATTCCCGGTGCTCGGCCCCCGGCGCCTACTTCCGGCGGTTGCCCGGCAAGCCCTCGGGGACCGGTCCGTTCCCGCGGTCGGGCACCGACTCTGCGACGCGGCCGATCGTGTCCAGGAACGCGCTGACGTCGGCCTCGTCCGTGCCGATCGCGCGCCGCAGGGCGGCCCTGAGACGTATCGCTTAAACGATACGGAGCATTGTCCGGCCTTCGACGGGCTCCGAGGATCGAACGACCTGATCACTCGGAGCACCGACGAAGGAGCTGGACGTGACCCTCTACAACACACTCGGCCGGGTCCGGGCGACGGCACTGGCCGCCGTGCTGGTCCTGCTCGCGGCGGCGGCGATCGTCGTCGTGCAGCCCAACCCGCCCGCCGCCTACGCGCACGGCGGGCTCACCTACCCGGCCACCCGCACCTACGCGTGCTACGTGGACGCGCTCAGTGGCAACCCGGGCGGCGACCTGGACCCGCAGAACACCATGTGCCAGAACGCGCTGGCCGTGAACGGGAACTACCCGTTCTACAACTGGTTCGGCAACCTGCTCAGCAACGCGGACGGGAACCACCAGGAGGTGATCCCGGACGGCAACCTGTGCGGTCCCCAGGAGTCGTTCTCCGCCTTCCGCGAGCCGGGCACCCAGTGGCCGACGACGACGCTCGTCGCCGGCCAGACCATCACGTTCCAGTACAACGCCTGGGCCAAGCACCCCGGAACGTGGGCGCAGTACGTCACCAAGAACGGCTGGGACCCGGACCAGCCCCTGGCCTGGGACGACCTCGAGGCGGTGCCGTTCAACGAGGTGACGAACCCGCCGCTGCGCCCGGGCGGCCCGCAGGGCGACGAGTACTACTGGGACGTCACGCTGCCGAACAAGTCCGGTCGCCACATCATCTACTCGATCTGGACGCGGTCGGACAGCCCGGAGGCGTTCTACAGCTGCGCCGACGTGAACTTCACCCCGGCGACCCCCACCACGCCAACACCCATCACGCCGCGATAGAACCGCGGCGAGATGGAGCCGGTGGAAAGACCACGACTGCGGGGTGTGTTGCCCTGAGTAGACGGTGTCTACCCCGCGCAACACACCCCGCAGCCCTGTACTCACCTCGGCGCCGGTCCCGCCGGCGGCGGCTCCCGCGTTACGGAACGATGTGGCCCGCCGTGCGGAACAGCTCGTACCACTCGGGGCGCGTCAGCGGCACGTCGGACCCGAGGGCTGCGCCCGCGACGCGCTCGGGGCTGGTCGTCCCGAGCACGACCTGCATCTGCGCGGGGTGGCGCGTGATCCAGGCGGTCGCGATGGCGATGGCCGGCACGTCGTACTTGGCGGCGAGCCGGTCGATCACTTCGTTCAGCTCCGGGTACTCGGGCGAGCCGAGGAACACGCCGGTGAAGAACCCGGCCTGGAACGGCGACCATGCCTGCACCGTGATGTCGTTCAGGCGGCAGTAGTCGAGGGTGCCGGAGTCGCGGCTGATCGCCTGGTCCTGTGCCAGCATGTTCGCGGCAACGCCCTGCGCCACGAGCGGCGCGTGCGTCACCGAGAGCTGGAGCTGGTTCGCGACGATCGGCTGCGAGACGGACCTGCGCAGCAGCTCCATCTGGCCCGGCGTGTGGTTGGAGACGCCGAACGAGCGCACCTTGCCCGATGCCGACAGGTCGTCGAACGCGCGCGCCACCTCGTCGGGCTCCATGAGGGCGTCCGGGCGGTGCAGCAGCAGGATGTCGATGTAGTCCGTCCCGAGCGCGGCCAGCGAGGCGTCGACCGACTCGGTGAGGTGCTCGTACGAGAAGTCGAAGTGCGTCCCCGTCTTGGTGTACACGATGCCGGCCTTGGTCTGGAGCACTATCTGCTCGCGTTCGGACGACGTCAGCTGCATCGCCTCCGCGAACCGCTTCTCGCAGCCGTGCAGGGGCGAGCCGTAGATGTCGGCGTGGTCGAAGAACGAGATGCCGGCGTCGCGGGCAGTCTTGACCAGCTCGCGCACCTCCTCGTCCGTCTTCTCCTGGATGCGCATGAGGCCGAGGACGACGTTCGGGACCGTGAGGTCGGTCCCGGGCAGGGTGAAGGTCTTCACTGAAATTTTCTCCTGTGGTGGGTGGGAAGCAGGGGGGGCTCAGGCGGCGGAGAGTCGCGCTACCTCGTCGGCGGTGAGCTCGAGCTCTGCCGCCGCGGCGGAGTCGGTGATGCTGGCGGGCCGCGAGGCCCCGGGGATCGGCACGACGACGGGCGCGAGCGCGAGCTCCCAGGCCAGGACCACCTGGTACGGGCTGACGCCGTGGTCGGCGGCGACCTCGGCGAAGGCTGCGTGGCGGGTGGCGAGCTCCCCGGCGTTGGAGATGCCGCCGAGCGGGCTCCACGGCAGGAACGCGATGCCCAGCTCGGCGCACAGCTCGAGCTCGGGCTCCGACGAGCGGAACCGCGGTGAGAACTGGTTCTGGACCGAGACGAGGCGGCCGCCGAGGATGTCCTGCGCCTGCCGGATCTGGTCCGGGTTCGCGTTGGAGATGCCGGCCATCTCGATGACGCCGTCGTCGAGCAGGTCGCGGATCGCGCCCACCGAGTCGCCGTAGGGCACGTTCGGGTCGGGCCGGTGGAACTGGTACAGGCCGATGGCCTCGACCCCGAGCCGCTTCGCGGACGCCTTCACGGCCTCCTTGAGGTACTCGGGCCGGCCGTCCTTGGTCCAGGACCCGTCGCCGGGGCGCAGGTGCCCGCCCTTGGTCGCGACGAGGACGGCGGAGGTGTCGCCGCCGTAGGCGCGCAGGCCCTCGGCGATGAGCTCCTCGTTGTGCCCGACCTCGTCGGCGTGCAGGTGGTAGGCGTCGGCGGTGTCGATAAGGGTCACGCCGGCGTCGAGGGCGGCGTGGATCGTGGCGATCGAGCGGTCACGGTCGGGGCGTCCCTCGATGGACATCGGCATGCCGCCGAGGCCGATCGCGGAGACGGCGCGGCCGCCGATATTGCGCTGCTGCATGGTTACTCCTCGTGTCGCAACGGGTTCGAACTGAGAGTAGGAAGCGATAACCTAGAAGTCCAACAACTCCTCATCATCATTCGTAGAACTGGTACTGCTTAATGGAACTGCGTCAGATGGAATACCTCGTCGCCCTCGCGGACGAACGGCAGTTCACCCGCGCCGCCGAGGTCACCGGCGTCTCCCAGTCCGGGCTGTCCGCCGCGATCCGTAACCTCGAGGTCGAGCTGGGCACCAGGCTGTTCACGCGGACCACGCGCAAGGTCGAGCCGACCGAGGCCGGCCTGGCGCTGCTGCCCTTCGCCCGTTCCATGCTCTCCTCGGCGACCGAAGCTCGCGACGCGGTGGTGCAGGTCTCCCGCGAGCTCGCGGGAACGCTGCGGGTCGGGGCGGAGCAGTGCCTCGGCTTCGTCGACGTCGGCTCCCTGCTCGAACGGTTCCACCGCCGCTACCCGCGGGTGGAGATCGCGTTCACCCAGGCGGGCTCGCACGAGCTGCTGGCAGGGGTGCGCGACGGCGACCTCGACGCCGCGTTCGTCGCGACGTCGGACCATGTGGGCGTGCTGCCGCGCGCCGTCCTGGGCCGGGAGCCGGTGGTGCTCCTGTGCCCGCCGGAGCACCGGTACGCGTCCCGTCCGGCGGTGGACCGGGCCGAGCTCGGCGGCGAGAGCTTCATCGACTTCCACCCCTCCTGGGCGATCCGCCGGATGAACGACGAGGCGCTCGGCGCGCGCGGCGTGCACCGCCTGGTGCGGTTCACCGTCAACGACGTGCACACGCTGATCGACCTGATCAACCGCGGGCTCGGCGTAGCGCTCGTGCCGCGGCACGTCGCGGCCAAGCCGGAGGCCGGGGGGCTGGCAGTGGTCCCGCTGCTGCCGGACGGCGGGGCGGACTGGGTGGTCTCGGTCGTCACCAACTCGGGGGAGCGCCAGGACTCGCCCGCCCCGCACCTGCTGGAGCTGCTCGACGACGCCTCGGTGCCCGCTGCCTGAGCCTCGGGCGGATCAGGCGCGGTCGTGGAGGCCGCGCCGGAAGTCGGTCGGGCTGCAGGAATGGACGCTGCGGAACTGGCGCGAGAAGTAGAACGGGTCGGGGTAGCCGACCGACCGCGCGATGTCGGCGACGGGCAGCTCGGTCGTGATCAGCAGCTCGCACGCCCGCGCCATCCGCAGCCGTTTGGCGTACTCGACCACGCCACCGCCCGTCGCCGCCCGGAACCGGGCCGAGAAGTGCGACGTGCTCAGGCCGAACCGGCGGGCGAGCGCGGCCACGTCGACCACGGTGTCCAGGTGCGTGCGCAGGTACTCCTGCGCGGCGCGGACCGGCTCGCCCCGCACCGGGCTGCCCGCCGCGGCGTCGGCCCCGATCTGGGCGAGCACCGACCAGCCGGCCCCCGCGCAGCGCAGCAGGCTGGGGTAGGTCTCGTCGGTCTCCAGCGCCTGGACCACGCGTTCGAGGTCGGCGACGACGCGGACCAGATCGTGCACCTCGACCACCGCTACGTCGTCCGGCCCGGCGCGTGTGGCGAGGTCACGCTCGAACTCGCCGGCGTCGGGCCCACGGGCGTGCATCCACCAGATCGTCCATGGGTCGTCGTCATCCGCCCAGTACTCGTGGGCCACCCCGGCAGGGATGACCAGGGCCTCCGCTGCCGAGATCCGGTGCAGGCCGCCGGGTGTGCGGCACCAGCCGCGCCCGGCGGAGGAGACGATGACGATGGTCCCGATCGCGCCGTGCTTGCGGACCCGGCCGTGGTTGGCCGCATGCGGAAAATAGCCCGCGTCCGTGACCAGCAGCCGCGACGTGGGGCCGGCCTCCACGGCCGCGCGGACCACGGTGGTCGGCAGCACCCGTAGGCGCTGTCCGGGGAAGCCGTCGCGGATTCGCACCCCTGGAGCGTAGCCTCACCGGCCCGGCGACGTCAGCAGGGGGAGCATCGGCAAGGATCGTCGGATCATCCAGGCAAGTGAGTCGATACGTCGCTTCCGGCGTCGGCCCCTGGTTCGTACCGTCGATCACATGCTCGATGTGGAGTCAGCGCTTGAACTGCCCGACCTTCCCGACCGGCCCGACGACCTGGCCGGCCGGGCCGCGGCCGCCTGGGAGGCGCCGCTCACCCTGACCACCTACGAACCCCTGCCCCCAGACCGGTTCCCCGCGTACCTGGACCGGCGGGTCTATCAGGGCTCGTCGGGGCGGGTGTATCCGCTCCCGTTTCACCACCAGATCGCCGACGAGCCCCACCAGCGGGCCTGGCGCGCGGTGCACCTGGAGAACGAGTGGCTGCGGATCGTGGTGCTGCCGGAGCTCGGCGGTCGCATCCACGCGGCCCGGGAACGCCGCACCGGCCAGGACTTCTTCTGGACCAACCCCGTGATCAAGCCCGCACTGGTCGGCCTGGCGGGCCCGTGGGTGGCGGGCGGCGTCGAGTTCAACTGGCCCCAGCACCACCGCCCGGCGACCTACCTGCCGGTGGACGCCGAGATCGAGGAGGAGCCGGACGGCGCCGTCGTCGTCTGGTGCTCCGACCACGACCCGTTCACGCGGATGAAGGGCATGCACGGCGTACGGCTGCGCCCCGACAGCGCCGTGCTGGAGCTGACGGTGCGGCTCTACAACCGCACGGAGCTGCCGCAGTCGTTCCTGTGGTGGGCCAACGTCGCGGCCAAGGTGGACGACGACTACCAGTCCTTCTTCCCGCATGACGTCACGTACGTGGCCGACCATGCGCGGCGCGCGATCACCGCGTTCCCGCACGCCGACCGGCCCTACTACGGCGTCGACTACCCGGCGCTCGCGGACGAGGTGCGTACGGCGGCCGACGGCGCCGGGCTCGCCGGCGACCAGCTCGACTGGTACCGCAACATCCCGGTGCCGACGTCGTACATGTGCCTGGCGAGCGGCGAGGAGTTCTTCGGCGGGTACGACCACGCGGCCCGCCTCGGCTTCGTGCACGTGGCGGACCGCGCGCTCTCGCCCGGGAAGAAGCAGTGGACCTGGGGCAACGCCCCGTTCGGGCACGCCTGGGACGAGAACCTGGCCGACGACGGCTCGCACTACGTCGAGCTGATGGCCGGCGTCTTCACGGACAACCAGCCCGACTTCGCGCACCTCGCGCCGGGCGAGACCAAGGTGTTCTCCCAGTTCTGGTACCCGTTCCGCGAGGTCGGCCCGGTGGACCGGGCCACGCTCGATGCCGCCGTCCGCCTGGAGCGGCTGGCGACACGTACTGGCACGACGGCGCGGACCGGCGTCGTCGTGCCGCGTCCCTTGGCGGGGATCGAGGTGACGTTGTCGGACGGCGACCGCGTCCTGGCGACCGACGTCGTGGACGCCGACCCGGCGCACCCGGTGCAGCTCGCGCACGACCTGCTCGCGGGGACGGGGCCGCTCACGGTGACGGTCGCCCACGAGGGGCGGGTGCTGGTCACCTGGGCCGAGCCTGCCACGCCGGCGGACGGGTCCCTCGAGATCCCCGAGCCCGCTCCCGCCCAGGAGCCGCCCGCGCCAGAGGAGGTCGGCAGCGTCGAGGAGCTGGCGCTGATCGCCGCGCACCTCGAGCTGTACCGGCACGCCACCCGCGCCCCCGAGCCCTACTGGCACGAGGCCCTGCGCCGGGACCCCGGGCAGACGGACAGCCTGATCGGACTCGCGCGGCGCGCCTACGCCGCGGGCGGCTTCGCGGAGGCCGCCGAGCACCTCGAACGCGCCGTCGGGCGCCTGACCAGGCTGCACCGCAGCCCCCGCGACACCACCGCCATCTACCTGCTGGGCCTGGTGCGCGAGGAGCTCGGCGACGACGTCGGCGCCTACGAGGCCTACGCACAGGCCGCCTGGGCGCGAGCCTGGCGGGCCCCCGCCGGCTACCGGATGGCCCGCCTCGACGCGCGCGCCGGCCGACATGAACAAGCCCTGGCGCGGCTCGCCGACGTGCGCCGCACCGAGCCGGAGCACCTGCAGGCGCTCGCGCTCGCCGTGGTGTGCCACCGCCGGGCGGGGCAGGACGAGGCTGCCGCCTCCGTGCTGGCCGCGGCCCGTGCGCTCGACCCGCTCGACGCCTGGCTGCGGCACCTGGACGGGCTGCCCGCGAGCGGCGACGCCCAGACGCTCCTGGACGTCGCGATCGAGCTCGCCGGGGCGGGGGAGCACGACGCCGCGCTGGATTGCCTGGCCGACGCAGAACGTCGAGAGGACCACCGGCCGGCGGGCCAGACCGCCGTCCGGCCGCTGCTGGCCTACCACCGCGCGCACGTGCTGCGGCTCGCGGGTCGCGCCGCCGACGCCGCAGCGGAGCGGGTCCGGGCCCGCACCCTCGACACGACCTGGTGCTTTCCCGGCCGGCTCGCCGACGCGGCGGTGCTCCAGGAGGCGGCCGACGCCGAACCCGGCGACGCCGTCGCCCGGTCGCTGCTGGGGCACTGGACGTACGCCGCCGGACGCCGCGCGGACGCCCTGGCGCTCTGGCGCGAGGCCGTGGCGCTGGACCCGGCCGACGCCGTCGCCTGGCGGAACATCGGCCTGGGCGCCGTCAACCACGAGCGCGACCTGACCGCGGCCCGCGACGCCTATGTCCGGGCGTGCGCCGCCGCGCCGGGCGATGCCCGCTTGCTGTACGAGAGTGACCAGCTCGCCGCGCTGCTGGGCGCGAGCCCCGCGGACCGCCTGGCCGCGCTGATGGCGTCGGATGACCATGCAGCTGCTGCCAGCCAGGGGTGGCGGATTCATACGGTCAGTGCAATAGCGCTGATCGAGGGAGAGTCTGCTGATGGTGTCGTCGGGTGTGCGGTGGCCGGTCGAGGTCCGACGTCG